>JBPCTU010000576.1:0-6115 GCA_051011515.1 Acidimicrobiales bacterium | reverse complement strand
ACAAAGGCCCGAGACGGATCACACCTCTGGTTGGGTGAGACCGTGGCGACGTTCGGCTTGATCCTCGTGATCTTCTCCATGGTTCGGTCGGGACGGACCACCTGGATCCCGCTCGCAGTCGGTTCCTACATCGCCGGCGCTTACTACTTCACATCCTCGACCAGCTTTGCCAACCCCGCCGTGACCGTCGGGCGGACTGTGTCCGATACGTTCGCCGGGATTGACCCGGCTGATGCGCCCGCCTTCATCGTGTTCCAGGTCATTGGCGGGCTCCTCGGCGCACTGGTGGTCCGCGTTCTGTACCCGCGCCAGGCCTCCGATGAGCCAGATCCAGGCGCCGCCACGGATGCCCGCTAGCCGTAACAGCAGGCCGGTCGTTGTGGGCCACACGCCCTATGTGAGTTTCTGTGGGCCCGGTCACGACGCGTAAGATCGAAGGACAGAGGGCGACGGCGAGCGGTGGAGATGGAAGACAACTTCGACTATTCCGAGGTTCAGCTCGTCATGTGTCCAGAATGTGGACACGACGTCGCCGTGGTGCCCGATAGCGACCTCGCTCCGGCCTTGGTGGATGCTGGACGAAAATGGTTCGAGTTCACGAGTTCAGTTCTCGACTATCCAGGAGGCGGCGAAGATCTCCGCACGCGCCCCACTCCGGCTACGTGGTCAGCGATCGAGTATGGATGCCATGTTCGCGATGTCTTGTCGTTGTTCGGCCGTCGAGTTGAGCTCGCCTTGTTGGCGCATCGGCCTGAGTTCGTGGTTTGGGATCATGAGGCGGCCGTGGCCGCACATCACTACGCCGAGCAGGACCCCTCAGCGGTGGCCGACGACATCGAGGTCGCGGCGGCCGAGCTGGCAGCAACCGCTCAGCGGCTACCACCGGCAGCGTTGGCACGTTCGGGCACCCGCGACGGTGTGGAGTTCACCGTTGGTGGGCTGATCCGGTTCGCGCTCCACGAGATGCTGCACCATCTCGAAGATGCCCGGACCGTAGTGCCGGCGCCGGCTGCCTAGCTGCTCGGGCGAGCAGGGGCGCGCTGGAACTCAGGAACGCAGTTCGGTGATCAGTCCCCGAACAGCTTCGAGATCGTCGGGATTGGTAAGGCCTGCCCAGGTCTCAGGACTCGAAGCCATCTCGACCGTGAACCCGCCGGCCATAAGAGCGCTGATTTCGGTGGGCAGGAGACACTCGGCCTTGGGGTCGTTGGCTGAGGCAGCATGGAAGCTCTCCCACTGCTGATGGAGAGCTCCGAGGATCGAGTTGTCGAACCCCCAGAGGTTCATCGAGACCGGCGTCGACGCGGCGATGGGCTTGCCACCTGCGGTGATTGAGCCGTCGTCGGCAAACCCCAGGTCTTCTGTCTCGTCGATCCTTGTGAGCGTGCCGTCGTCGATGACGCACACGCCGCGCGTCACGGTGCCCCGGGCCGGCAGCGTCTTGGCCACTTCGAATGCAACCAGCAGCCCTCGGGACGAGTCGAGGTCGCTGAGTCGATCGAACGCGATCTGGAACGAGCTGGGCCCGTAGTAGTCGTCGGCGTTGGCGAGGATAAACGGTGTGGTCACGGCGTCGGCTGCGGACAGGACTGCGTGGACGGTTCCCCATGGTTTCTCTCGTGGTGGCCCGAACTCGTCTTGGCAGACGAGGGTGAGCGTGAGCTCCTCGCCGTGGATGGATCGGACATGCGCCTTGGTGTCCTCGAGGATGTCCCGTCTGACGATCAACACGACCTCGTCGACGCCGGCTGCTACGGCATCACGAATCGTGTAGTCGAGGATTACCTCACCACCGGGACCCACAGCTGCCAGTTGTTTGACTCCACCGAAACGGCTGCCTAGGCCTGCCGCCATTACCACCAGGGTCGCTCTTGTCATGGGCCACAGTGGTAGTTCGCGCTCGGGTCGAATACAAGGACCACTCGCGGGCTCGGGCATCACGTTCGTGGTGATCGAGCGCCTTGGCTGCAAGGGTTCGGAGGGATGAACACGCAACAGCCTGCCGCATGTTTCGACCCCCGGACCCGTAACCTTTCGAGGTCACTTGCTGACAACCGACACACCGAACATTGCTCTACCGGCGAAGGCTCCAGGACTCTCCAATGTCGAAGCTCAAGCAGATCCGTTTCCCATCTTTGCTGCTTGCCCTCTTTCTGGGCTTGGCGTTGGCATTCACCGCTTGTGGTGGTGACGACGACGACTCCAGTGCCGCGATCGACGCGGAGTCAGAGGAAGCTGATGGAGAATCGGACGACGGTGCCGACGGCGAACCGGCCCCCACACCCGAGCCGACCTCGGCGCCCACACCAACCCCGGCGCCCGAGATCGACAACACCGACCTCGATGTCAAACCACTCGTCTTGGTGCCCGACGAGGATCCCCCGGCGACGCTCGAGGCCGAAGACATCGTCGTCGGTTCCGGGTCGGTTGCGGCTTCTGGCGATTACTTGATCATGCAATATGTCGGAGTCTCGTACTCGAGTGGTCTCGAGTTCGACGCGTCGTGGGAGAGAGGCCAGCCCTTCACCTTCACTCTCGGCGAGGGTCAGGTCATCAGCGGCTGGGACGAGGGCATCGCCGGCATGGCCGTGGGTGGCCGCCGAGTGCTCGTCATCCCGCCCGACCAGGCTTACGGTGAGTCAGGTTCGGGATCGGGGTCGATCGGCCCCAACGAGACGCTGATCTTCGCCGTTGACCTCGTTGGCGTCGTACCCGCAGAGCTGGAGAAACCCGAAGTCGAGGTTCCGGAGGAGCCGGCAACCGAACTCGTGGTCGAGGATCTGTGGGAGGGCACAGGTGAGACGGCTGCGCCGTGTGATCCCGAGGCGCTCGATGATTGTGGTCTGTTGTGGGTTCACTACGTCGGCGTGGCCCAATCCGATGGAGTCCAGTTCGACTCGACGTGGGACCGAGGCCGCGATCAGCTCGTGATAATCGCGCTAGGACTCGATCAGGTCATCCCGGGTTGGGACGAGGGCATGGAGGGGATGAAAGTCGGTGGGCGGCGAAAACTGGTGATCCCACCCGAACTTGCTTACGGCGAGGCGGGCGCGGGGGACGGCCTGATTGCTCCCGACGAGACGCTGGTCTTCGTCGTCGACCTCATCGCGATCAGCTAGTACGAGCCATCGCCAGGTGGGCCGGGGATGTCAGCGGCTCACACCAAATCTGTCGAGCGCTGCCTGAGTGCGATCCAGCAACAGCTGGGGCACGACGACTCCGTTGACCGTGGCGCCGTCGCCGCCTCCGGAGGATCCTTCGGCGTCTTCAGTGGCGGCCTCGCCGTCGGCCTCGGATTCGTCCACGGTCGCGGCGAGCTCAGCGGCCTGTTCGCGTTCGACGAGGTAGATGTCCCACTCTTTGGCTCTGACCAGCTTGTCTCGGTGGAGCGACCCCATCTCGACCCCGTTGTCGAAATGTACCCAGTACCGGACCCAGTCGAATCCGTTCGAAAGGATGACTCGACCCTCGGTTCCCTCGGGCACACCAACTAGATCGGTCGCGGCCTTGACCCGTTCCTTCTTACGGAGAGTCTGGGTCGCCTGTTTCTTGGCCATGGTCGACTTCCTGTCGGCATTCCGTGCGGTCTTTGACGGTACACGGCCCGTGGGAGTGTCTGGCACATTGCTGCCTGGTCGACCTGAACTACATCGCCGCCTCCGAGATCGGGGCCGGACCTGCAACTCCGTGGCACGATTGTCCAATGGCTTCTCCCCGTGACCGGTACCTGACCATTTACGGGCGCAAAGCCGTTCTCGAAGCACTTGAGAACGGCTTGGCGATCTCGCGGGTGTTCCTTGCCGACACCGCCAGAGGGGAGGTTGTCGACCGCATCTTGGCGGAGACGAAGACTCATGGCGTCCAGGTCCAGCGAGTCTCGGACCGCCGGGTGTCTTCGATCTCAGGCAACTCGCGCCAGGACCAAGGTGTTGTTGCCGACGTCCCCGCGCCGCGCATGCAACCGCTGATGTCCTTTCTCGAGCAACGGACCGGCAGCTCCCACGCGACGGCGGTGCTGGTCCTGGACGGCATCACGAACCCCTCGAATCTGGGGATGATCCTCCGGACTGCGACGGCCGCTGGCCTCGATGGCATCGTGGTGCCCGAGACTGGCACCGCGACCGTTGGCCCGCTCGTGATCAAGGCCTCGGCCGGTGTTGCGTTCGTGTCGCCCATCCTGAGGATCGATCGCACCGAGTACGCGCTGGCCCAGCTCGCTGATGCGCGGTTCGAGATCGTGTCGGTCGACGTCGAGGGTCCCTCGGTATTCGAGGCCGAGTTGTCCGACCGTGTCGCGCTGGTCCTCGGCAACGAGTCGGTCGGGATCAGCGAAGAAGCGCGGGGTTATGCACACAGCGTCGTGTCGTTGCCCTTGGCGTCCGACGTCGAGTCTCTCAACGTCTCCGCTGCGGCCGCGGTGGTCTGCTACGAGCTTGTCCGTCGGCGCACGACCAGTTGAGCGCTGACTGGGTCGGGCCGTGGCCGAGCTGGGAATGCCGCTGTCTACAGCCGGCGCCAGATCGGTCCGTCGGGAGTGTCTTCGACGTCAACTCCTGCCGCTCGTAGTTCCTCTCGGATCGCGTCGGCGCGCTCGAAGTCTCGATTCGAGCGGGCCAGCTCTCGCTCGGTCACCAACTCCTGCACCGACCCGTCTGGGTCGGCTTCGGTTCCCGGCCCCAGCTCGAGACCAAGGACACCGGCGAGTTCGACCGCGGTCGCAACCAACAACGGGGCCGCTGGATCGTCTGCGTCGAGCGCGGCGTTGGCTTTGCCGACCACATCGAACACCGTTGCCAACGCCCTCGGCGTGCCGAGGTCGTCTTCCATCGCTGCCACGAATTGGTCGACGGTTTCTTGGTGCAAGCCGCTGGGGTCAGAAGCCCCCTGGCTGCCGCGTGCCCTTCTGACCAGAGCGTCGAGGCGGTCGAGCCCCGCTTCGGCCTGCGCCATCGCCGCGGCACTCACTTCCATCGTCTTGCGGTAGTGCGTCTGGAGAGTCAAGAGCCGTAGCGCTCGACCGTCGTGGTGCTCGAGCATCTCGGTGACGGTTGTGAAGTTGCCAAGAGACTTGGACATCTTCTCGCCGCTCACGTTGACCATGGCGTGGTGCACCCAGTGGCGAGCGAAGGGTTGGCCCTGTGCGACTGCTTCGGCGCGTTCGTTCTCGTGATGGGGGAAGACGAGGTCATCGCCACCGCCATGGATGTCGAAGTCGGGCCCGAGCATCGCCAGCGACATGGCCACACATTCGATGTGCCAGCCAGGGCGGCCGTCGCCCCACGGCGAAGGCCAGGTTGGTTCACCAGGTTTGGCCCGTTTCCACAGGGCGAAATCCAAAGGATCCTTCTTGGCCTGGTCGACTTCGACCCGGGCACCGGCGCTCTCGCGGAGATCGGCCGGGGTGCGGTGCACCAGCGCGCCGTAGTCGGCGACCGAGTCGGCCGAAAGGTACACACCGGATTCGGTTTCGTAGGCGACACCTGCCGCGACCAGTGACGAGATGAAGTCGACCATCTGTTCGACGAACTCGGTCGCGTGGGGGCGGTCGTGGGGATGAAGCACTCCAAGTGCATCCATCACCTCGACATAGGCGTTCTCCCAGGTCGTTGCTACCTCCGACTCGGTCCGGCCTTCGCTTTTGGCTCGCTCGATGATCTTGTCGTCGATGTCAGTGACGTTCGAGACGTGGTGAACTTCGAGCCCTCGCCATTCGAGGTACCGCCTCAGAATGTCGTAGGTGAGTGCATTGCGGGCGTGGCCCAAGTGGGGTGCGTCGTAGACGGTGGGCCCACACGCATACAACGACACCCGGCCCGGATCGCGGAGCTCGAGTTCTCGCTTGGTATTGGTGAGGGTGTCGAACAACTCCATCACGACAGGATACGGAGTCGGGCGTCGACCCCTGGTCCAATTCACAGCCCGGGCGGCGTTGTTGATGGGTTGGCCCTCGGGCCCTCGACGTTGCCCTCGTAGCTTCGGTTGGGGGGTGGATAGAGCGACCGCCCTGGCCTGTAGCGTTGTTGATGGGTTGGCCCTCGGGCCCTCGACGTTGCCCTCGTAGCTTGGGCTGGGGGGTGGATAGAGCGACCGCCCTGGCCTTAGCGTTGTTGATGGG
>JBPCTU010000575.1:0-4911 GCA_051011515.1 Acidimicrobiales bacterium | reverse complement strand
AGCGGGGGGAACGGCAAGGATACATCCCCGGGGCCCGCTGAGTCCTTAGGAGATCTTTCTGCCAGTGGGGAGGGAGCACATTTCCTCCCTTCATGCTGGCAGAAGGCTGCTTTCGGGCACGAACGCGCACCAGGTAACACCCGTCGCGACAATCGGGCTCTCAGTGTTGTCAGGTGGTTTTGACGATCATCACGTCGCAAGGGGCGTGATGAAGGACATCACTACCGACGCTGCCCAGCAGCCGGCCTCGTCCCTGCATGCGCACATTCCCAACAACGATCAGGTCGATGTCGTGTTCTCGGGCCTGTTCGACAATGACATCAGGTGGGTCGCCTCCGGCTGCGATGACCTCGTGTTCGACATCGCCGGCCAGAGCCCCCGCCTCGGCCTGAGCGATGTCACGAGCCTGATCAAGCGTGTTGACCGACCACTGCTCGGAGCCCATCGTGTAGACCTTGGTCTCCACCTTCGGCACCACGACCAGGAAGTAGACCTTGGCGCCTGTGGCCGCGGCGAGCTCAACTGCCCTCCGTGCCGCGCATCCCGAGGTCTCTCCGCCGTCGACACCAACAAGGATCGCGTCCATCGCGGCAGCCTAATCCATCGCACCTGGACGGACGAACGGACGTCAGCGACTGGCCTCGAGCTCGCCCATTGCCCCGGCCTGATAGTCAGCGAACGCAATTCGAATCTCCGACTCGGTGTTCATGACAAACCCTCCGCCCATCGCCACGGGCTCTCCGATCGGCTCACCCGCCATGAACAAGACCTCTCCACCCGCCTGAGACCCGCCCGTCACCGAATCCCCGTCGTCGGCAAAAGAGATCGTGCAGCCAGGACTCAGATCCTGGCGGTCGTAGACGTCCACCGAGCCGGCAACAACTGAGATTCCCACCGACCAGCCCTCTCGGACGGGTAACCGCACCTCGGCTCCGGGCTCCATGACGACGTGACCGATCATCACCGGAGTCGGCAGTGGTGCAGGCCCAATCACATCACCCAACTCGCCGGCATACAGACGAATCGAAGCCCCGACGCCCAAGTCGGTGATCACTGGCACTTCCTCAGAACCGACAGCATGGTGTTCGGGGGCGGCCATCTTCAGCGAGGCCGGCACGTTGACCCAGAGCTGGGCCATATGGAAGACACCGTCGGCGTCCCCCCGGAGCACCTCTTCGTGCATGGCACCTCTTCCCGCCACAAGCCACTGCATTCCGCCCGACGACACTCGACGATGGTTACCGAGGGAATCACGGTGTTCGATGTCAGCTCGGAAAACAAGACTCACGGGTTGCACCCCTCGATGAGGATGAGGGCCAACGAAGATCTCACCAGTACCCAGCTGCCTCGGTGCACCGGAGTCGAGGAAGACGAACGGATCGATCTGGGGAAGTTCGGGTGTCGGGAAGGGGTGCAGAATGCCGGTTCCCGGTTGGGGGTCCGGGAAGACGATTGTTTCGATTGTTCGATCACTCACTGCTGAAACCTCCTGCAACCTGCTGATTATCGGGCTGAGGCGCCCGGTGACGGGGATAAAGGACAGCGATCGTTCCGGCGGCCAGCGCGAGTAGTGCCGCAGCGGCCAGGAGCGCCAACCGCATGCCATCGGAGAAGGCCTCGTGGCCGGCAGCGACGAGCTCGGGAGAGTCGGCGACCGACAACAGGCCTCCCAGCGAGTCCTCGGCAGCTTCGTTCGCTTCGGGCGAGAGCTGCGAGGTCACGTCGCCGAGTCCATTGCGGTACCCGACCGAGAGCAGGGCTCCCCCGACGGCTATGCCGATGGCGCCGCCAACCTCTCTGGTCGTGTCGTTCATGGCCGATCCAACCCCGGCCTTGGCCTCGGGAAGCGAGGCCACGAGAGCCGTCGTAGCAGGTGGCATCAGCAGTCCGGTTCCGACCGCAACCAGGACCAGCCCGACCAGCACTACGCCGTATGAAGTGTCGGGCCGGAGTTGGCTCAGGACAACGAAGCCACCTGCTCCCAGGACCGAACCTCCAACGATGACAACCCGCTCCCCGAACCTCTCCGTCAGCACTGCCGCTCGCGGCGACACGAAGAGCAACACGACGGCATAAGGCAGGATCCGCACCCCGGCTTCGAGGGCATCGAAACCTTGAACGAACTGCAGGAACTGTGTGAGGACGAAGAACATCCCGAAGATTCCGAAGAACGCCGCGGTGATGGACAATGAACCCAACGAGAATCGCCGTTTGCGGAAGAACCGCGGGTCCAACATCGGATGAGGGCTGCGTAGCTCCCAGAGCACGAACAGCGTGAGAGATAGGGCAGCGATCCCGAACGCACCGAGTGTCAGGCCACCAGTCCACCCCTTCTCGGGACCCTCGATGATTCCGAACACCAGCGCGACAAGCCCCACGATGGAGAGGACCGAGCCGACGGGATCCAGCGGCGTAGCCTCTGGATCCCGCGACGTAGGCACGAACAAGACCACCGCTATCAGCATCAGAGCGACCAGGGGCATGTTGACCGCGAATATCGAGCCCCACCAGAACGACCGAAGCAGAAGGCCGCTGGACAACAGGCCGACGACGCCACCGGCCCCTGCGAAACCGGCCCATATCGCGATTGCGCGGGGGCGTTCGGCAGGCGGAAAGACCGATGCAACGATCGACAACGTCGCCGGCATGATGAAGGCGGCACCCGCGCCCATGAGCCCCCGCCAGACGATCAGCTCGGCCGGGCTACTGGACATCATTCCCCCGACAGCCGCAACACCGAAGAGCATGAGACCACCCACCAACGCCTCACGTCGGCCATATCGGTCTCCGATGGCTCCCGCTGGGAGCAACAACCCGGCGAACACGAGCGCGTAGGAGTCAATGATCCACTGGAGCTCACTGCCTGAAGCATCGAGCGAACGCTGGATCTCGGGGATGGCGACGTTGAGCGAGCTCACACTCACCACTACGAGCACCAGCGAGCCGCAAAGGATCCAAAGCACGTTCCAGCGGCCCGGGTGGCCGAGCGAGTTTGCGCTATTTGGTTCTGACGGGGAGGCCGCGGCGTCGGAAGGCTCTACGCGGCTTGGGGTTATCTTGTTGTTCACACAACTAATCTAGTTGTGTGAACAACTGTTGTCAAGACACGCTATGTGCTATGATCGCACGATGACCGAGACCCACCTCGATGCCGAACTGCTGCGACCGTCGGGGGCGATATTGGCGGTCCAGATCGCTCTGGGCGATGTGATCCAACGGCGAGCGGTCGAAGGTATGGGTCTCGATTCGACGATCATCGACCTACTCGTCCGGCTCGATCTCGCCCCGGAGCGGACCCTGAGAGCGGTCGACCTGTGCGACCAACTCCTGCTGAGCCCCAGTCACATCTCTCGTATGGTCGACCGAGCCGAAGCAAACTCTCTCGCCACTCGGAGCCCCGACCCCAACGACCGGAGAGCCAGCCTGATCACGATCACCGAAGCCGGAGCCGAAGTGGTCTCGAGATTCGGGCCCAGACTCGGAGCGGTGCTCCAATCGGTCATCCACGACAACCTCGACGAAGATGAAGTCGATACCCTCGTCGAGTTGCTGGGCCGGATAGAGACCGCAGCGCGCAACGAACCCTGAAGCTCCGCCCCTGGAAGCAGAGCGGGACGCCCGACTTAGGTTTCGGCCGACTCACAACCGAGCGAAAAGAACGTGCGCCCTCTGGCGAACTTCGTAACCGCGGCCGATCAGCAGATCGGTGAACTCCGCAGCGGGACTCTCACCGTCGCGCTCGGGGCTGACGTCTATGGCGAACTTCTTCGGCCGCACCGAGCCCAACCCCGCAACAGCTTCGAGCTCCACACCCTCGGCTTCGATCTTCACGAAATCCAGGGCACGGATCCCGTGCTCCGAACAATAGGTATCCAGCCGAACCACGCGGACCGGCTCCTGCCTCAGGATTTCGCCATCGTCGGGAACCAGGATCGAGTGTTCGACACTGGACTCGGACACATTAAGAATCACCGTCTCATCAACGTCGTACAGCCCCATACGATTGACCCTCACATTGCTGGAGACGTTGCGCTCGACGCATTGGTGGTTGAGAGCGTCCGGTTCGAACAAGTGAACCTCTGCAGCTACTCGAGCGGCACTCAGGCTGAAGCCGCCGACATAGGCCCCACAATCGATGACCACATCGTTGGCCTCAACCTCTACAAAACCCGGGAGTGCGTACTTCCGGGCCAACCAGGTCTCGTACCCACACGCGAGATGAGCGTGTTTGATGAGCGGCAGCGGCCGCGGGAACGCCAGGGCCGCTCCGAGCTGGTGCGCAACCACCACCCTGTCTTCGAGTTCGAACCTGGTCGCCACCAGCTCCGGGTGAACGTTGGTGACCATCTCGTAGAGAGACAACCGCGAATCTGCCGACAACGGCTCGATGTGACGGCGAAACTCACGCTCAAAAGCCATCGCCTCGGGCGAAAGGTTCGGGAAGAAAGGGATATCCATGCCGTCGCCGGACCTTAGCGTCGCCCTGGCGAAGATCTTGGACAAACGGGAACCAGAACAGGCTCAGCGACGTCGGAGACTCTGACGCCTCAAAGCGCGGGCTTGAAACAGGTCGTCGCCCCCCAACCCACGTGCACGACCGCTTGACGCCCAATTCTGACACCGCGGCCTTCAGCACGCCCGAGTCAACAGCGCCGGCCGGCGAAATCGAAGCCCCGAACAAGGAAATCGCATGGCCACGCCTGCACGCACCACCAACGATCGAGCGCGACTGCGTCGCATGTTCTGGAGCCCGTTCGTTTTCATCGGTTTCGCTTTCGTCGTGGTGGGAGCTTTGGTAGTGAACGTGGTGATGCGCACGAACAGCGGCGCGAACAAGACGCCTGAATCCACCATCGGCGCTGCAGAACTCACGTCCGGACTCTCACCCGGAGAGTTGTCGAAACTTGCCAC
>JBPCTU010000574.1:0-3155 GCA_051011515.1 Acidimicrobiales bacterium | reverse complement strand
GCACCAGGTGGTGGATCGGGAATCGGTGTGCCTTGGCGATACTCCAGGAACTCCACCCACTCCAGGAAGCCGCCGGCAGCGATGTGTTGGTCAAACTCGGCGTCGGTGACGAAGTTGTACGACTCGGGAGACTCGCCGGGCCTCGGATCTCTGGTCGACCAGCTCCGAGAAAGCCAAAGCAGATCATCGGTGGCCATCAGGGCGGCAACGATTGTGCCCTTCCCTACCCCGCCGGGTCCGGAGATGACTATCTGAAGGGGGTCGGACTGGGAGACGCCGGAGTCAGGAGAAGGCTTCGAGGAGTGCGGCACGCTGTTGGTCACCGAGGCCACGGAGGCGCCGGCTCTCGGCAATTCCGATGTCTTCCATCAGCCGCCGGGCTTTGACCTTGCCCACACCGGGCAACGACTCGAGCACGGCCAGAACCTTTGTCTTGCCGACGATGTCGTCTTGTGAAGCCTGATCGAGAACCTCGCTGAGGCTGATCGATCCCATCTTGAGCCGTTCCTTCAACTCGGCCCGAACGCGTCGAGCCTCGGCCGCCTTCTCGAGGGCCGCCTTGCGCTGCTCATCTGTGAGTACTGGGGGTGCTGCCATGAAAAAACCATAGATCCCCAGGTCAGCGCAGTGGTGGAGGGTCGAGGGCGGCTCAGGACAGGAGTTCGGACACGATCTCGTTCGCTGCAACCGCTGGGTCTTGCGCGGCGGTTACCGCTCGACCGATCACGAGAACGTCTGCGCCGGCTGCCATCGCTTCACCCGGCGTGGCCACGTTGGCCTGGTCGTCGTTCGAAAGCCCCGCGGGACGTATGCCGGGGACAACTCGAACGAGTCGGGGGGCAAGCGTTCGAGCGTCCTTGAGGTCCTTGGCAGCGCAGACAAGCCCACCACAACCGGCCTCGGCGGCGATCCGGACACGTTGGGGGACGATGTGATCGGGCGCCGTGCCATCGCTGGTCAAGACGGTGACGCCAAGTGCAACCGGAGGCTCGAGGCCGGCCTCTGCAGCACCTTCGGCCAAGCCTTCTACCCCCGCTCGGAGCATGTCGACGCCGCCGAATGCGTGAAGCGTGAGGTAGTCGACCCCCAAGGCTCCCAGAACCCGCGAGGCTCTGCCCACCGTGTTGGGGATGTCGTGCAACTTGAGGTCGAGGAACACGTCATAACCAAGTTCGCGCATCGCCCCGACTGCGTCTGGCCCAGCGGCGCTGTACAACTCGAGGCCGATCTTCGCTACCCCGAACCAAGGTTGTAGTTCGCGTCCGAGTCTGGTCGCGGCTACCAGGTCGTCGACGTCTAGAGCGAGCGCCAATGTGCCTCGGACCTCTTCGCTCACTCCGCTGTCACTCATCGTCAATCTCCGGTGGTGTGGTCTAGTTGTTCTCGGGAAGCCGATCGGCGCTGCCGTTGATCGGGCCAAAGTGCCCTGGGTTGTCAGTTGGTTTCATGGGCCAGGCCCACAAGGTCGCTCGCCCGGGAGACCCCGTGTGACCGACACCACGAATCCATGCCATCGAGCACATATTCGGTGGTGCGAGGATCGGCGAAATTGGCCGTTCCCACCTGTACGGCGCTGGCGCCGGCGAGCATGAATTCGATCGCGTGGTCCGCTGAAACTACACCGCCTACGCCCACGATCGGCAGATCCTCCATCGCGGCGTGGACGTCATAGACCGCTCTGACGGCAACCGGATGGATGGCCGGTCCTGACAGGCCGCCGCCGCCAGCACCCAATGCCGGCCGGCGGGTCTCGATGTCTATCGCCATCCCCATCAAAGTATTGGTGAGAGTCACCGCCTCCGCGCCACCATGCACGGCTGCACGCGCAATGGTCGCAATGTCGGTGACGTTAGGACTCAACTTGGCCCAACGGGGTCGGCCGGAACCACCGGTGGCAGCCAATACCGCGGAGGTCGAGTCAGGATCATGCCCGAACATCCGGTGGCGATCCTCCACGTTGGGGCACGAGACGTTGACTTCCACCGCCACGACTTCAGGCGGTAGGTCAGCGCAGATATCCGCGGCCTCGCGATAATCGTCGACGCAACGGCCCCAGATACTCACCACGATCGTGGCTCCACTGTGAACCAGCTCCGGCAATTCATCGGTGGCCCAACTCTCCAGCCCCGGACCTTGAAGCCCGACGCTGTTGATCATGCCCGCTGCGGTCTCCTTGACTCGCGGAGCAGGGTTGCCCGCCCATGGCTCGACACTGAGGGACTTCACAACCACTGCCCCCAGTTTCGACACGTCCACGAAGGCTGCCAGCTCCGCACCGTGACCTGCGGTACCCGAAGCCGTCATGACAGGGTTCTTGAACTGCAGTGACCCGACCGTCGCCGTGAGGTCCACTTGGCTGACACCAGTGGCCGCGCGGCGACTTTTCCGCATCAGAGCAGGCTCATCTGATCGCCCGTAGTCCCGCCGTGGTACTCCTGGAGCGTCCTGACGCGTAACGGGTGCCTGGCCCAGTCCACCATGCCGTTTGCTGCGGCCAGCCCGGCCGCAGCCGTAGTGAGCAGCGGAATTCCTCGTTCCCCCGCAGCCCTCCGAATGTGAGCCCCGTCGGCCCTTGGCCCATGACCTCGTGGTGAGTTGATGACCAACTGGACCTCGCCCGACTCGATCAGGTCGACGGCGTTGGTGCCGGTCTCCTCACCCAGCTTGGCGACGACTTCCTTGACCGGAATCCCGGCCACGTTCAACGCCTCAGCTGTTCCGCTGGTGGCGACTATCGAAAACCCCAGCGAAGTGAAACGTGTCGCTGCGGCGACCGCGGTCTCCTTGTCCCTGTCGGCAACGGACAAAAACACGCTCCCGGTGTCCGGCAGAACCATTCCGGCGGCGATCTGGCTCTTCGCGAACGCCAGGCCTGGGGTCATGTCCACACCCATAACCTCGCCGGTGGAACGCATCTCGGGGCCAAGAACCGAATCGGTCATCGGAAACCTGTTGAACGGTAAGACGGCCTCTTTGACCGAGACGTGGTCGCTGTCGGTCTTGGGCCACAAGACGCCCAGTTCACTCAGCTCTTCGAGGGTCTCGCCGAGCATCACTCGCGCAGCGACCTTCACCAGCGGGACACCTGTTGCTTTGGCCACGAACGGCACGGTTCGAGATGCGCGCGGATTGGCTTCGATAACAAATACCTGTTC
>JBPCTU010000573.1:0-10248 GCA_051011515.1 Acidimicrobiales bacterium | reverse complement strand
CTGATCGCACGGGCCCACGCATTGCAGACTGCCGGCGACTTCGAAGCCTTCGTGCGGCTGGCTGCTGATGACATGGTGCGGCACGACCGCCGCCGGCTCGTCAACCATCCCGACATCGTCGGGCGCGACCAAATGCTCGAGGCACAGGAGGCTGCACGTGAGCTCGGCCGCAGCCAAGTCCGCTCACGCGCCATTGCGACCCGCGGTGACCGGCTGGCACTTCACGAGATCGAATCCGAATATCCCTCGGGTATTGTGCCGGTGTTGGGGGTCAGTGAGACCGATGGTCGGCTGATGACCCGCATGTGGCACTTCGACCCCGACAACTACGCGGGCGCTCTAGAGCTGCTTGACGAGTTGTACCTCGGACAGCTTGATGATGACTTGGCCACCGTGTTTCGAGTTGTCGCGGCCCTGGCCGCTGCCACCAACAGAGGTGACATCGATTTCTTGGCCGACCATTTCGCGGACGCGGCAGTGGCGGTCGATCACACGTCGCTGAGCTGGCCCGACCTCGATGCCATTGGAATGGTCGAACGCGCACGTAGCGTCGCGTCTCAGAATTTGGTGTTTGCGGCCGCAGAACTCCACCGGCTCACCGCGGCTGGGATTGTCTATTCCAGTGAGACGTGGGATCCGACTTCCGGGTTCGGGACAGCGGGTCTCTCCTGCGTCATCTTTGATGCCGGAAAAGTGGTGACTTGGGAGACGTTTGCTGCCGACGACCTGAAAGCAGCGCTTGCCCGCTTCGATGAGCTCATCGCAGAGGCGGGCTGCTGATGTTTTGCGGCAGTTGCGGGACCGAGTGCCCCGACGACGCGAACTTCTGCGGGTCATGTGGCCACGCGTTCGAGACCGGATGCACATCGTGTGGCCGGCCCCTGCGTGCGGGAAACCAGTTCTGTGAGCGTTGTGGCACTCCCGTTGGCACCACGGCCTCTCCATCTGCAAGTGGCGAACCCGACCCTTCGCCTCCCAGCGATGCCGGGGCGGTTCGGAAGACCGTGTCGGTGTTGTTCTGTGACGTGGTGGGCTCGACCGCCTTTGCCGAGGCCGTCGATGCCGAGGCCGCTCGGGAGACCATGGGTCGTTATCACGAGATGGCGCAAGCAGCAGTCGAGGCTCACGGCGGGACGGTCGCCAAGTTCATTGGCGACGGTGTCATGGCCACCTTCGGTATCCCCGAGGTGGCCGAGGACGATGCTGAACGTGCTGTAGCCGCTGCGCTGGAGCTTCAGCGGCAGTTCGTGGGAATCCGCGACTACGTGACCGACC
Organism: Acidimicrobiales bacterium; assembly: GCA_051011515.1. Classification (GTDB taxonomy): domain Bacteria; phylum Actinomycetota; class Acidimicrobiia; order Acidimicrobiales; family UBA8592; genus JBPCTU01. The sequence continues at coordinate 8,973 of JBPCTU010000573.1, read as the reverse complement.
GTCACGGTTTCGACCTCGGCATGCGGGTGGGGGTCAACACCGGTGAGGTGGTGATCTCCGCCGAGGACGCCGACCTTGTCGGCGATGCGTTGAACACGGCAGCACGTCTGGAGGCGGAGTGCGCGCCGGGCCGCGTTCTGGTGGGCGAGGACACCTGGCGCCTCACGCGATCTCGGTTCAGCTTCGAGGTGTTGGGTGAAGTAACCGTCAAGGGAAAGGCCGAGCCGGTCGCCACGTTCCAGGTGCTCGAAGACGAAGCGGCCGACCTGACCGAAGACACCACGCCCTTCGTCGGACGGGAGCGCGAGCTGGCTGCAATGGAGGCGGTGTATTCGGCTGCGGTCACCGATCGAGCCGCAAAGCTCGTCACTGTCGTTGGCTCTCCTGGTGTCGGAAAGACGCGGCTCGCACAAGAGCTGGTTCGCCGGCATGACGAAGACGCCGTCGATTTCGTCCTTCGTTGCGAACGGTCGGGAACGGCCACCTTCGCTCCAATAGCCCAGCTGCTGCGCACGTTGATAGGCAGCGAGGCCGACACCGACCCCGAGGAGGTGCGGCTGGCTCTGAAGAACCTCGTCGCAGATACCGAGGAAACGAGCGATCGGTTGGTCGACATGTTGGCTGCGTTCGTGGGGGCGGCCCCCGCTCGGTCCACCGAAGAGGCATTCTTCGCAGTGCGACGTCTGCTCGAGATCCTCGGTGAGCAACAGCCGGTGATCTTGGTCGTGGACGACATCCAGTGGGCCGAACCGTTGTTCCTCGACCTGCTCGAACATCTGGCCGAGTGGGTTCAGTCGACACCACTGCTGGTCCTCGGGCTGGCCCGCCCAGAGCTGCGCGAGATCCGTCCGTCGCTCACCGAGGCCGGCGGCAGAGTCGAACACGTGCTGGCAGTGGAGGGCTTGGACGCGCGAGCCACCGAGCAGCTCGCGGCTCAGCTGTTGGGTGCCGAGTCGTTGCCCTCGGAGCTGATGGAACGGCTGCCGGAGTCCACCCAGGGCAACCCGCTGTTCGTCCGCGAGTTCGTCCGCATGTTGGTCGACGACGGCGTTATCGCCGAACGCGACGGTCTTTGGCACCTCGAGATCGACGCCGGCGCCGTGGAGGTTCCGCCCACTATCCAGTCCCTGCTGGCCGCTCGTGTGGAACGCATGCCTGAGGATGAGCGGCGCTTCATCGAGTACGCCTCGGTTGTCGGCTCCGAATTCCCCCGTGGTGCAGTGGCAGCCATCGTCGGGGATGTCGTCGGCGGGGTTGACGCGATGCTCGAGCGCCTGCGGCGGAAAGAGGTCGTCGAGACGACCGGCAGCTACCTCGGCGACGAGCCCGTATATCGCTTCCATCACGTCCTGATTCGAGATGCCGCTTACCGGCGGGTGCTGAAGGGAGCCCGCGCTCAGCTTCACTTGGCAGTTGGTGAGTGGACTGAACGCACCAGCCGAGACCTGGTCGGGGAATACGAAGCCAACATTGCCCACCACTACGAACAGGCCCAGCGATATCGGACTGAGCTGGGTGAGCTGAACGAGCAGACTGCGGCAATCGGTGAGCGTGCGGCGACCCTGCTGGAAGTTGCCGCCACCCGTTCATTGGAACGCGACGACCTCTCGTCCGCTGGGAGCCTCGCCTTGCGGGCCTTGGACTGTCTCAGCTCTGCCCATCCCGGACGGCGGGATCTGCTGTTGATCGCGTGCGAGGCGCTACTCGAATCTGGCGATGTCGCCGCGGCACGGCCGGTTCTTGACGAACTCGATGCCATGACCGACGATCCGCGTCTCGCCGCATGGGCGGCATGTTTTGACTGCCAGCTCATCGTCCTGACTGCTCCCGAGGAATTGAGCTTCGCCGAGGCCGCCGTGGCAAGCGCAGCCGAACGGCTCGAGGCGCTGGGTGATCAAGCTGGCGTTGCCAAGGCGCGCCAGATCCGTGCTTCGGCCCTTGTGCGACTCGGGCGGGTGGGTGACTGCGAGGCCGAACTGGAGCTTGCGTTGACGGCCGCTCGTTCCGCTGAGGATCGCCGTCGTATCACCGCGGTCCTGGGCTCTGCACCGCAGGCCGCGTTGTGGGGGCCGAGCCCGATTGCTCGCGCCGGGGGCAGATGTCTCGACGTCATCCGCCTGTTGCGCATCACAACAGGATCACAACAGGTCGAGGCTGTATCTGCTCGATGCCAAGCGGTCCTCGAGGCGCTTCGAGGCAAGTTCGATACAGCTCGCACGATGCTCGAGTCGTCGAGGTCCACAGCTGAAGAGCTTGGCCTGCGGCGTGGCTTGATGGAGACCGAGCTGTACGCCGGAATAGTTGAGCTGGTTGCCAACGACGCGGAGGCGGCCGAACCGCACCTGCGGATTGCCTACGGCGGGTTGGGTCGGTTGGGCATTGGCGCCGACGCCGGACAGGCCGCCGCGTATCTCGCCCGAGCCTTGCTGATGCAAGGCAGGCTGGACGAAGCCGAAGAGCTGGCAGCCGACTCCGATGCGCTGGCGGGTCAGAATCCTCAAACGCTCATTGCGGCTCGCACGGCACAGGCCGAGATCATGTCCGCGCGCGGCCGACACGACGAGGCGATCGAGTGGGCCGAGGCTGCTGTCTCGGCGGCGGCGGGCAAAGACATCATCGTGGATGCCGCCAATGCGCAGTCGACGTTGGCCCGGGTCCGGCGCGCGGCCGGAGACGCCGCCGGCGCGTCAGAAGCTCAGGCGAACGCCAATGCGCTGTTGGAGCAGAAGGGCGCAACGGTCCAGTTCCGTCGTAGCGGCGACTCCCTCGAACCGGATCGAGCTGTCGCAGAAGACGACAACAACGTCCCCGCCGAAGACTCTGGGGATCAGGCTCCTACTCAATCCGGGGGTCATCGGAACGCTGTCGAGAATGTTGCGACCTCTCTCATCCGCCGACAGAGCAGAGCCACGGCGGCGGGGGATCTCAGGACTTGGCGCGAGACGCTCGAGCCGGGCGTTGTCCAAGAAGATCTCAGGAAGGTGGCCGGCAGGGGTCGATTGGAGGGCGTTGAAGAAATCTTTGCTGCCAGCAGCTTTGCGGAAGAACAGGCGCCGTACTCATCCGTTGATGTCGAGGTCGTAGCGATCCGAGGCGAACGGATCGCCTTGCTCGAGGTTTCGCCCGAAACCGAGTTCGGAGCAGCCGGAAGACTGATCGTGGCCGTGGCGAGCGCCCAGGGGAAGATCGAGCGAGTCTGGCAGTACGACACCGATGACTTCGTCGAAGCTGTGGACCAACTGGAAGAGTTCTATGTCGAACAGCTCTCCGGACCGGCTCGGGAGAGATATTCGAACTACTGCTTGTCGTGGCTGCGCTCGATTCGGGACGGCGACATCAGTGGGGCCCACACGATGTTTGGTGCGGACTTTGTCTCCGTCGACCGGTCTCCGCTCGGTTGGGGGCAGATGGACCGTGACGAGTGGCTGTCGAGGATGGAAAGCCACGTTGAGTCGGGCCTGATCGATTTCCCCCGGGCGGTGCACCGTCTGTCGGAAGACCTGATCCTGTTCACTCTCGAGAGCCGGACGGTCGATCAGGCAAACATCAGGCGATTCGTTTGGATCGTCCAGTTCGAAGGTGACCACGCCACCAGGGCCGAGACGTTCGCTGAGGATCAACTTGACGAGGCAGTGGCACGTTTCGACGAGCTGGCCCAGCTCGAGCCTGAACCAGACGACGGCGCTGTTCGAGAGCCTTCCGTTGCCCGCCACTTCGACACGGTTTGTACTCGAGTTTTGATGTCGGTGACCAAATGGATGGGCGGCACGGACTTCTCTCAGATAAGAGCCGCGTGGGCGGATGACGGCGTTCTGGACGACCGCAGGAAGGTTGCGGGACGTGGCCGCGTGGCCGGCATCAAGGCGATCGAAGAAGCATGGAACGCCGGTGTTCAGATGTCGATGTACACCGACGTCACTGCTTATCCCATCGCAGTCCGTGGCGATCACCTCGGTCTCTACCAGATGCACGCCTCCACAAAGTTTGGGACGTCATCGCGGCTCGCGTTGTTCCGGCTCAATGAGGCGGGCGTACAGGACCTCTGCATTCAGTTCGACGTAGACGACTTGGTTGAGGCCTTGGCCGAGCTGGACCGTTTGTTTCTCGAACAACTCGATGGTGGCGAAGCGTCGACGTTTGCTGCTCAGGCGGCATTCCATACAGCGACGAACGGTGGAGACCTGGAGGCGGCGCTTTCCTATATGGGTGACTCATCCAAATCGGTCGATCACTCACGTCTTGGCTGGGGGAGGATGTCGCGCGATGACTGGGTGGCTCGCATCGAGAGCCACATCGAGTCTGGCTTGATCAGCTTTGCGACCACGGTGCATCGGCTCCGGGGCGAGTGGATCCTGTACACGCAGGAGACCCGAACACTCAAGGAGGCGGGGCTGAGATGTGATCACTGGCTGGTTCAGTTCGTCGATGGCAAGGGTGTCGGAGGAGAGACGTTCTCCGAAGGTCAACTGGAAGCTGCAAAGGCTCGATTCGAACAGGTGAGTAGCCCTGGGGAGGCTAGAAGCACCTCTTCGCCGGCCACCGCGGGTGCGCTTGGCGCCGGCTCAGCGGTGACAAGAGCCGTCGAACAGATGGGACCGGCTCATGTTGTGGGTGACGTGGCGACCCTGAGATCGGTCTGGGCAGCGGATGGTGTACTCGATGATCGCCGCAAGGTAGGTGGTAGGGGCCGGGTCGTTGGCCTTGACGCCATCGCGGAGACCTGGAAAGTAAGCGCCGATCTCGACATGTACACCGATGTCACAGGGGTCCCGGTAGCCATGCGGGGCGATCGGCTCGGCCTGCTTGAAATGCGCCCGAGCACCGAGTTCGGCAGCTCGCCGCGTCTCGTGCTCGTCCGCATCAACGCTGCTGGGCTCCATGACTTGACCGTCCAGTTCGACGTCGACGATCTGGCTGAAGCGTTGCTCGAGCTTGATCAGCTGTACGTCGAAGAACTCGACGGCCTGGAGGCCGAGACCTTTCGCAGGTACGCCGGGTTCTTCAGTGCAGTCGCAGAGAGCGATCTGGCGGGGGCCATGGAGCTCGTTCCCGCAGATGGTGTGGTCTCGAACGATCACACCGAGCTGGGTTGGGGCGAACTCGACGCTGCTGGTTGGGCAGAACGGATTCAGAGCCTGATCGACATGGACCTGGTGGCATTTCTGCGCGAGGTCCATGCCATCAAAGGCGAGCACCTTCTCGTCACCGCTGAGGTTTGCAATCCCGATCGCTCCGCCGCGACACGAACCATCTGGGTGGTACACCTGGGGGACGGCGATGGCCTGACCGGAGAAGCTTTTCCCGAAGACCAGTTCACCCAAGCACAGGCACGTTTTCAGGAACTCACCGGCGTGCTCGGCGATTCACCGAGTTCAGGCTCGATCGACCGTGGCGAGGCCGCGACCGTGGTGTTTGAGATCACCAACCAGGCGGCGCGGGTGGATGCTCGGCTCAGTCGCGGGATGTTCGAGGGAGACAAGGCTGCGGTGTCCGAGGTCGTCGCACCTGACTTCGTAGTCGAGAACCGACGGACCGGACTCAACAGCGGTAGGACAAGCACCATCGAGTCCTTCTTCGACAGCCTCGACGAGTTTCGCAAGCTTGCGTTCAGCCGCTTCAAGTCTGTCGTTATCGCCGTGAGGGGCGAACGTCTTTGCCTCACGCGATTTGGAGCGTCCACAGAGGACGATTACGTGATCGAAAACCTGGCCGTGGTGTCATTGAACGCGGATCGGCGCGTGGGCCGCACAGTGATGTTCGATGTGGAACACCTACCGGTGGCGTTGGCGGAACTTGAATCGCTCTATCTCGAGGGTGAGGGCGCAGCGGACGTTGAGCACTTGTCCCCGATTGTCGCGTTTGAGGACGCGGCGAATCAGCTGCCGAGGGACATCGACGCGATCCGGGCGACGTTGTCGCCCGACTACGTGGCAGTCGATCACCGCCCGCTGGGCTTCCCAGAGTTGGGCCGCGAGGCGTTCCTCGAGAGTCGCATGACTGCTTTGAACGATCAGTCTGGTTCGTTTGTCTACACGGCCCGGATCCATCGAATGGCCGGGCCTCTGACGCTGCGAACTATCTGTTCGGGCGGCCGTTGGCAAGACGCGTCGTACGAGCGCCGGTGGCTCCAGGTGCAGGTTGTCGAGGACGGCAAGTGCGAAAGGTCGGAGTCCTTCGATGAGGCCGACGGTGCCGCGGCACTGGCTCGCTTCGACGAATTTGCGGCGGGGATGTCGGTGGCCATTGGCGACACATCCTCGGCTGTGCGGTTCGGCGGTCGCGGACTGGTCAATCGCGGTACCGAGCTGAGCAAGCGATTCTCCACAGCGTTTGTCTCCGGCGACTTCGCTGCTCTGGAGTCAATGTTGCATCCCGACTTCGTTGCCACGGACAGGCGTCGTGATTCGCTCGCTCGTGGCTACGACGATGCACCGGACGTCTTGGGGGGGCTCCGTGCGATGGTCGACGTGGGGCTGGACAGGATCGAAGAAGAGGTCATGGCGATCCGCGGCGATCACCTTTCGCTGGCTGGCCACAGGTTGGTGCAGCGGTCGACAGGTAACACAATCGAGCGATTGATGGTGACTCGATCTACCGATGAAGACGTGTTCGACTTCTCCGCATCCTTCCATGCCGATGACATGTCTGGAGCATTTGTCGAGCTTGAACGGCTTTACGCCGAGGAGCTCTCCGCCGAACAGCGGGCTGTCCATGAAGCCAGCATCACCTGGTACCGGAAGCTGAGCGAGGGCGATGCTGAACGTGTACTGGCGATGATGGCCCCGGACCATGTCTTGATCGATCATTCGCCGCTTGGGTGGCCGCAGCTCGATCGCGAGCAGTGGGCGCGACGCCTGTCGGCGACTGACAACGTGTCCGAGAAGGTTGTTCAGGAGGTCCACGCGATCTCATCCAATGCGACTCTGCACACCCTGTTCCGAGTCACCGAGGAGCCCTACACCGAGCGGATCGAGATCTGGCTTGCCGTGATGGAGGACGGGCGTTTCATCCGATCCGAGAGCTGGGGTGAGGATCAACTCGAAGAGGCAATGGCCCGGTTTGAAGAAGTGAGCCAGATCCACATGTCTGGCGAAGATCAGGTTCCGCAAGAGACAGCGGAGCTTGGTCGCTCTCGCCCGTTGTCCAACCGATGCACCGAGGTGAGCGATCGCATGCATACAGCGTTCGCCGTACGTGATTTCTCGACTTTCGAGAACCTGGTCTCTCCCGAGGTTGTCGCAGAGGATTATCGGGGTGACTCGCTGGCTGGCGGTCACGTCGGTCGCGAGGCTCTCATGAAGAGCATTCGTGCAACGGCGGAAGTCGGCTTCGATGCTTTTGAGCAGCGCGTGATTGCCGTCCGCGGGGACAATCTTGCGTTGGTCGAGTTCGTAGTCGGCGACGGTTCGGATCGGGTTATCGAGAGGTTGATGATCTCTCGCCTCGACGAGAAAGGTTTGGTCGACCGCTCCTCTTCGTTCGATATGGACGACCTCGCGAGTGCCTTGACCGCGTTGGACAATCTCTATGCCGAGGAGCTGCCGGATCAGCAGCGAGCGGTCCTCGAAGCGCACGCACTTTGGTACGACCACATGGGCCGGGGGGATGCGGAATCGGCGAATGCGATGATGTCGCAGGATTTCGTCGCCGTCGACCACAGTCCGCTCGGGTGGCCGGACATGGATCTCGACATGTGGAAACACCGCATGAAGAATCAGCTGCAGCACGCGGAACGAATCGTCGAGCAGATTCACGCGGTCTCGGCCAACGCGGTCCTGACGACGCTTCGCCGCGTGACACGCGATCCAGACACAGAACAGACGAAGTTGTGGCTGTCGCAGATCGAGAACGGACAAAGCACCCGGGTCGAGAGCTGGGCTGAAGACCAGTTCGACGAGGCAATGGCTCGTTTCGACGAGATCTCCAGACGTTCGGCGAGCGACGATGAGTCTGCGTCCGAAATCGACGAAGAGCTTGGGTTGATCGACACGCTCTGTACGAGAGCGTTCAAGGGAGTCTCGTCAGCATTTGTAGCTCGAGACTGGGATCGCTATCGCGAGCTTCTGACTGAAGAAGTCGTCGCATTGGATGAGCGACCGGACAGCCTGTCGCGCGGACACATCGGCCGCGATGCGGTCCTGCGTTCGATCCGGTCGATGGCCGAGGTTGGGTTCGATCGCATCGAACAGGAGGTACTGGCTGTCCGGGGTGAGGAACTCTCGTTGGTGAGTCACCTGTTGGTTCAGAGCGACACCGGCCACAACATCGAACGTCTGATGATCCATGAGGTCGATGCAGACGGTCGATATGTGCGCGTGATCTCGTTCGATCCACTTGACTTGGCTACCGCCGTTGACCGACTGAATGGGTTGTACGTTGACAGGTCGCCACCCGAGCTAGCCGGAGTGTTTGAGGTTGCCCAGCGCGGCGTAGACGGTCTGAATCGGGGTGACCTGGCCTCCGTCGCGAGCGTCCTGGCACCGGAGCTTGTGGTGACAGATCACCAGTCTCTCGGCTGGCCAGTGCTCGACCGCGACGGGTACCTGCACCGCGTCGGCTCTATGGCATCGGTAGTCGGTGGCGGGGGAACGGCTTTCACTCTGTACGAGCGAGTGCACCGGCTGACATCCAAAGGATTTGTGCCTGTCGCGGTCACCCGCACCGCCACGCCCTACTCGGTGACCCGAAGGATCAACGTCGCAGGTGTCACTGATGGTCGAGTCACTTCGTTGGACGTCTTCGATGTGGCCGATCTCGACGAGGCTCTGCAACTGTTCGACCGCGAGCTCGCAGAGATCGACGACTCGGTTGACAACGAATGCATGGCGACCCTGGCACGGTTGAGCGACCGCTTCGCGTCTCGTGACTGGGTGGGTTGCGCCTGGCTGGTGTCGGACGGCATGACCGGCGCGAGCTGGCGCGACGGCGAAACCGATGGAGCTGTCGATGGCGGTGACGACTTCATCAGTCGTA
>JBPCTU010000572.1:0-12611 GCA_051011515.1 Acidimicrobiales bacterium | reverse complement strand
GGTCGAACGTTTATGTTGCCTCGGGTGATGCGATCGAACTCTCCTTCGAAGCTGAAGAGTGGCTCGGTCCAGTAGCGCCGGAGAAGCTCTATCTGCTCACTCAGTCGCGGCCCCCGGTCGTCGTAGTTCTGACCCAGCGCCTCGTACTCGACGTAGTTCCAGCCCGTACCAACGCCCAGTCTCAACCTTTCGCCGGAGAGCAGGTCCAGGTCGGTGGTCTGCTTGGCGACTAGGGCGGTTTGGCGTTGGGGAAGGATTATGACGCCGGTCACGAAGTCGATGTTGTCGGTTATCCCTGCCAGGTAGCTGAACATCATGAACGGGCAATGGAACGGATCCGACTCTTGGTATGGGCCCCAAAGTTCGGGATCACGATCGGCGTGTTCGGCTCCGACGACATGGTCGTATGCCAGCAAGGACTCGTAACCGAACTCCTCGACGGCAAGGCCGATTCGGTGCACGGCCTCGGGATCGCCGCGCAGTTCGGTCTGGGGGTAGGTGGCGCCGACCTGCATCGGCCGGACACTAGTCGCGTCGACCTGGCCGAGCTGGGTTCAGCCGGGGCATTGCTCACTTCCGAGCATTGCTCACATCGACGCCCGGGTCAGCGGTGCCTGTTCTGGCTATCCCCGCATCAGTTGGGCAACCGGCGCGAAGTCGTCCTCGAGGGATGTTGCTCCATCGATGAAGGCTGAAATCGGCATCGGAAACAGCACGCCATCTGTGCCGACGATGTCCATCGGCGGTAGCGGCGTCTGGGATGCGATCAGAACCTGATTGACGCCACGTTGGCTTGGGATGCCTGTGGCGGGGAGCACCACCGCGACGTGGTCGAACACCTCGGACAGTGTCGCGGCTTCGGCTCGCGCGAACCGGTTGGCGCCCGAGTCGATGACGTTCATCACATAGAGCCCTTCTGGTTTCAATACGCGGTCGAGATCTGTGAGGAATTCTTTGGTGGTGAGGTGCCAGGGCACCGAGTTGCCGCTGAACGCGTCCCCGGCCACGAGGTCGTAGCCGTTCGCTGGTAGGTCACGAATGGTTAGTCGAGCGTCACCCGTTCGGACCCGGAGTGTCGGGCCGGTCTCGAGCCCGAGTTCGGTCTCGGCGATGTCCACAAGATCGGCGTCGATCTCCAACACGAGGTCGGTGGCTCCGGGTCGGACCGATTGCAGGTATCGCGGGAACGTGAAGCCGCCTCCCCCGAGGTGCAGCGTTGTCAGCGGGCCCGATGGGAGCGAGTCGGCCACCTCGGCAAAGACGCGTATATAACGGAGGTCCAGGTTCGTCGGGTCGGCCAGGTCCACGTACGCGTGGCGCAGGCGATCAAGGTAAAGACTTCGGCCCGTGACGTTTGCGGGGTCGGTCTCTATGTCGACGCAGGCGTAGTCGGTCTCGTGATCGCACGGGGAACTCGAAGCGAGTGTGGTTGCCAGACCGGCGACCACCACAATGAGCAACAACACGTTCGGAACGATCGAGGGCCGGCGTAGCTGCACCACGAGGCCAACGACGACGACCGCTGCGCCTATCGCAACGACGATCGTCGTGTTGGAGAACGCGGCGATCAGGACGAACCCGGTGAGGAAGGTGCCGGCCAGCGCTCCAGCGGTGCCAGCGGCTGAAAGGCCGCCCACCACCGAGCCGGTCTCGCCGAGGTCCGAGAGTCGGATCTTGACGACCATCGGCGGCACTGTGCTGAGGGTCATCGCCGGAAGGAAGAACGATGCGCATGAGAGCACCAGGATCGCCATCGAGTCGTCGCCGAACTGCTCGCCGAGAGCGCGGCTGATCGGTAACGACAACCAGACCAGGACGCCACCGAGGACCAGTGCAGGGCCGAGCAGCTTCGTAGCGTCGTATCGGTCGGCCGCCCACCCACCCAACCACGCACCTATCGCGATGCCGGCCAACACCACGCCGATTATCCCGGTGAACGACTCGAGCGAGACTCCGACATAGGGGGCGAGTAGTCGACCCGCCACGATCTCCAGTACGAGTACGGCACCTGAACTGACGAACACCAGTCCCCGGGCTACCCAGGGGCGCATCAATGCCGCATTGAGGCGGTGAGCATGGCGGGAGCGTATCCGACCCGCGCCGGCCGGTTGGACAGGCGGCGGTCACCGAGCCGATGGCTCCGGAGTGAGGGTACGCCTCGGAAGCGAGCTAGTCTCGGCGCCGTCGGACACATGTAGCTGGGACTAACCGAGCGGACAGGGATGGACTCGAGACGTGGCGATCAGCGCTGTGATGTTCGACGCGGCAGGTGTGCTCACCGAACCCTTCTCTCCAGAGCTTGCCGGCCCCGCCATTGAGGCAGGGGCCGACCCCAATGTGCTCGTCGACGTCCTGGTACCGCTGTTCTCGGCAGGAAGCGACAACGGGTCCGTCGCCGGACGCGTCGAGCGGGGCGAAGCAAACATGGAAGAGCTCTTCGAAGCACTCGGTTCGGACGGCGTGCATGCTCGAATGGTCATCGACCCGGCTTCGCCCACCTACTTTGGCCACACGTGGCGTCCCGATCTGGAGATGCGAGACTTCGTTCGAGAGGTCCACGCTGCTGGTTTCGCGACGGCGCTCGTCACCAACAATGCGCGGGAGTGGCAGGACCTGTGGGACCGGATAGTGCCCGAAGAATTACCCTTCGACGCGCGCGTCTTCTCCTGGCAGGTCGGCTCCAGGAAACCTGAGCCCGAGATCTACCACATCGCGGCGGAGTCGCTGGGAGTCCCCCCGGCCGAGGTCCTGTTCATGGATGACTTCGAAGCCATGGTCGTCGGTGCCCGACAGGTTGGCATGACCGCTGTACACGTTGCCGACACCACGACATCAATACTCGAAGCGCGCGCGTTACTGGGTTTGTAGGCGACTGTCGCCAGCCCTGTTCGATCTCAGCGAGGAATCTCGTTCCATGGGAGATCCTTGTCGACCCTCACATCGCCGGGCAGACCGAGAACCCGTTCACCGAGAATGTTGCGCATGATCTCGCTTGTTCCGCCTTCGATCGTGTTGGCTCGGGACCTCAGGAACTGACCGCTCAGAGCGCCTCCGGCGTGGGCTTCCTCGCTGCGAATCATCGGATAACCCACAGCGTGCAACATTCCGTCTGCGCCCAAGAGGTCGACGGCAGCTTCGAAGATCTTCTGGTTCAGTTCGGCCGACATGAGTTTGCCAACTGAACCCTCCGGGCCGGCCGATCCGGCCTTGGCCACGGTTTTCGCTCTCTGGTTGGTCAGTCGGAGTACCTCCGACTTGATCCAGAGGTCTGCGACCCGTTCGCGCATCACTGAACGGGCGTAGGTGTCGAGTTCGTCCTTGTGTTCAGCCCAAGCGTTCATCAGGCTGCGGATGGGTCCGCCTCCCTTCCCGCCGCTACCGCCACCGAGTGCCACGCGTTCGTTCATCAGCGTGGTGATCGCGACCCGCCACCCGTCGCCCTCGTCCCCGAGTCGCTGGTCGTCGCCGATACGTACGTCGCTCAGGAATACCTCGTTGAACTCGGCTTCGCCGGTGATCTGATAGAGCGGCCGGACCTCGACGCCGGGGGCATGCATGTCGAGCACGAAGTACGACAGCCCCTTGTGTTTGGGAGCATCCGGGTTGGTGCGGGTCAACAACATCCCGAAGTTGGATACATGCGCCAGGGTCGTCCAGACCTTCTGGCCATTCACCACCCACTCGTCGCCGTCGCGGACGGCGCGACTCGGGATTCCGGCGACGTCGGAGCCCGATGTCGGTTCTGAGAAGAGCTGGCACCACATGTCTTCCCCGGTGCAGATCTTCTTCAGATGGAGCTCGTGCATCTCCTCCGTGCCGTACTCGAGCACGACGGCCGCACCCATACCAATGCCGATGGGGTTGATCATCAGGTCGTGGTACGGCACCTTGGCCTCGCGTAGAACCTCGTCGATGATCGCCTGTTTGCTTCGGCTCAGCCCCAGTCCACCCTTGCCTTCGGGGAAGTGAACGATCGCCAGGCCAGCGTCGAACTGCGCCCCCCGGAACGTGTATTGATCGACCGCGTGAGGGTCAATTTCCTCCAGTAGGGCTGTCGTACGCGCTCGCAGGTCATCATCGGTTGTTGTCATCGGGGCTCCGGTGGTGGACGGGAGGCTTACGCCGTGGATAGTATGCCGCCATACAGTATGTCCCCATCACGCAAGGCCAACAAGCCCTGCAGTTAAGGAAGTAGTCATGACCGAAGTCGTGATCGTCGAAGCGGTCCGGAGTCCGTTGGCCAAACGAAACGGTGGATTGTCGGCCATGCATTCCATCGATCTGCTCGGGACGGTTCAGGCCGAGCTCTTCGCCAGGAGCGGTGTCGACCCCATGGAGGTCGGCCAAGTCGTCGGTGGGTGTGTTGGTCAGGTCGGGATGCAGACGATGAACGTCACGCGCAACGCCTGGCTCACTGCTGGACTGCCTCTCGAGGTCGCGGCGACAACCGTCGATGCCCAATGCGGTTCGTCACAACAAGCAACAAACCTGGCTTACTCCCTGGTCGCATCCGGCGTTGTCGATGTCGCCGTCGGCTGTGGTGTCGAGCTCATGAGCCGCGTACCTATGGGAGCGACGATCCCCAAGGAGCCGGCGGTGGGCAAGCCGGTCAACAAGAACTACTGGAAGAACTACGAGCTGACGTCTCAGTTCCAAGGTGCCGAGTTGATGGCCCAGCAGTGGGGCATAACCCGAGAAGCCGCCGATGCCTACGGCAAACTCAGCCAGGACCGTGCCGCCCAGGCTTGGGCCGAGGATCGTTTCGGCACCCAGATCGTCCCCATCGAAGCTCCTGACCTTGGCGAGGACGGCAAACCAGGTGACACGACACACCGTGTCGACCGCGACGAGGGCCTACGCGAGACCACCCTCGATGCTCTTGCGGGCCTGAAGACCAACATGCCTGACGGCGTCCACACCGCCGGCACCTCGTCCCAGATCACCGACGGTGCCGGTGCGGTGCTCTTGATGACTCGCCAGAAGGCAGAGGAACTGGGCGTGAAACCACTCGCGAGCATTGTCGATACCTGCTTGGTCGGGTCCGATCCTGTCCTGATGCTGACTGGTCCCGTGGGCGCCACTCAGAAACTTCTCGCCGACAACTCCATGACGATCGACGACATCGATCTGGTCGAGATCAACGAGGCGTTTGCCTCTGTGGTGTTGGTTTGGGAGAAGGAGATCGGCCCGGACATGGACCGCGTCAACCCGAACGGGGGAGCAATTGCTCTGGGTCACCCGCTTGGTGGCACCGGATCGATTCTGCTCACCAAAGCGGTACACGAACTTCAGCGGGCCGAAAAGGAGCACGCGATAGTCACGATGTGTTGTGGCGGCGGTCTGGGAACCGGCACGCTGCTCCGCCGAGAGCCCTGAGACACGATCGCGCCGAGCACCTGTCCATTAGCGAAGAGCCATGATGACCCGTGGGTAGCAACCACGAGCTCGACGCTCCCCCATGGTTGAGGGTGGAGTCGACGATCATGGCGACAGCTCGCGCCATCCGCCAGGCCTACGACCTCCGATTTGCCGATCTCGGCCTGAACCTGTCCGAAGCCAGCCTCCTCGCGTATGTCGCCGAGGAGGGAGCGTTCACGCAGACCCGATTGGCCGAGGCCCTCGGTCTGGGAAGGGCTGCCACCGGGGCTGTTGTCGATTCGCTGGAGAAGCGTGGTCTTGTAGAGAGGAAACCTGACCCACTCGACAGACGCGTTTGGCTTGTGGATGTCACCGCCACGGGCAAAGAACTCGTAGAGGACATCTACGCTCGAGACGTTGTGCTGAGAAAGCAGCTGCGCACGGGGATCACGCGCGATGAGCGCCATCAACTGGCTGATGTTTTGGTTCGGCTGGGTAACAATCTTGCCGAGATTCTGGCTGATGACGACGGCTAATAGAGACCACCCATAGATCTGACAGACTCGGACGGCTCGACAGTCGAGCCCGACGAGCATCACCAATCACAGGAGCAAATCATGGACTTGACCGGAGCGTCGGTTGTCGTGACCGGAGGTGCATCGGGGCTGGGAGAGGCCAGCGCCCGCCAGTTGGCGGCGCTCGGTGCGCTGCCAGTTGTTGCCGATCTACAGGAGGAGAAGGGAACGGCCATTGCCAACGAACTTGGTGGTTTGTTCGTCAAGGCGGACGTGACCAACGAAGACCAGGTTCAGGCCGCGGTGGATGCGGCGTCCGAGTTGGGTCCCTTGCGTGCCCTGGTCAACGGAGCCGGCATAGGAAGTGCTGCACGTACAGTCGACCGCAACGGTGACCCCATGGCGCTCGACCTGTTCGCCAAGGTGGTGAGCATCAACCTCATCGGGACGTTCAACTGCATCCGACTGGCCGCTTCGGCCATGGCCAAGACCGATCCGATCGATTCCGACGGCCAACGCGGCGCAATCGTCAACATGGCGTCAGTGGCCGCGTTCGACGGCCAGACCGGCCAGAACGCCTACTCGGCCTCCAAGGGTGGTGTCGTTGGCATGACGCTTCCGATTGCCCGAGACCTTGTGCCGCTCGGAATCCGTGTGAACACCGTGGCCCCCGGGCTCATCGACACGCCCATATACGGCCATGGCGAGGCGTCGGACCAGTTCAAGGCCCACCTGGGTCAGAGCGTCCTGTTCCCCAAGCGGCTGGGTTATGCCAGCGAGCTCGCATCCATGGTCGTCGAGTGCATAACCAACGACTACATGAATGGTGAAACGATCCGAGTGGACGGCGGCGTCCGGCTTCCGCCGAAGTGACCGCACCAGACTCGAACTGGGCCGACGAACACCCCTGCTCAGACGACCCGATCGAAGGAGAATCATCCGAATGACTGAAGAACAGCCTGACGCAGTTCTCACCGAGGTGCACGGGAGGGTGCTGTTGATCACCCTCAACCGACCCGAAGCGATGAACGCCATCAACACCGACCTCGCACAGGGACTGCTAGCGGCGGTCGAACGGCTCGATTCCGACGACGCCTTGACCGCTGCTGTCCTTACCGGAGCCGGCAAGGGGTTCTGTTCCGGAATGGATCTCAAGGCCTTTGCGGCAGGTGGTCCGCCCGTCGGATTCAACGACTTCATCCGCGACGGTTCCAAGAAACCGATGATCGGAGCCATCGAGGGCTTCGCCTTGGCAGGAGGTCTCGAAACTGCCCTCACCTGCGATCTTTTGGTCGTGGCGGAAGGCGCGAAACTCGGTATCCCCGAGGCCAACGTCGGCCTCTTCGCCGCGGGCGGGGCATTGTTGAGGTTGCCCAGGCGTTTGCCCCACAGCGTCGCCATGGAGATGGCTCTCACCGCCGACCCGATCTCTGCCGAGGACGGCTTGCGGTACGGCTTGGTCTCGAGAGTCACAGAGAAGGGTAAGACGGTCGAGGCGGCGCTCGAGTTGGCTGAACGTATTGCCAAGAATGCTCCTCTGTCTGTCGCCGCGTCGAAACAACTCTTGAACATGCAGGCGGCAATGTCGGAGGCCGACTTCTGGGAGGAACAGAAGCCCTACTTCAAACACGTGTTCACTTCGAACGATGCAAAAGAGGGCCCCAGGGCTTTCTCAGAGAAGAGGCCACCGGAGTGGACGGGGACCTGACCGCCTCCGGGCCGCATCAACCCGTCGATGCCGATGGGTCCGTCGACTCGGTCGGGCCCGATGCGGCTTTCGAAGGCGGCGAGCCGACAGTCGAGCGATTTCGGAGCGAGGCAACAACCTGGGTTGCCGCCAACAAGCAGCACGCGCCCGTCGACTACGGCCCGATCCTTCCGCCGGAGTTGGTAGGCCCAGGCAGGTCCTGGCAACGCCGACTCTACGACGGCGGCTGGGCCGGCGTGCATTGGCCTACCGAGTACGGCGGCCGTGGCCTGACGATCGAACATCAAGCAGCGTGGTTGGAGGTCTGCGCCCTGGCTGAGGTGCCACCGTTCATCAACATGGTGGGGTTCGTTCTGGCCGGCCAGGGAAACCTCATGTACGGCACCGCCGACCAGCGCGGCGAACACCTGGAGCCCATCATCACGGCGGACCGTCTGTGGTGTCAGCTCTTCTCAGAGCCAAATGCAGGATCGGACCTGGCTTCGCTGACTACTTCAGCCGAAGCCGACGGCGACGAGTGGGTTGTCAACGGTCACAAGGTCTGGACCAGCGGGGCCCGGTATTCCGACTGGGGGATCCTGATGGCTCGCACCAACCGCTCGGCGCCAAAACACAAGGGAATCTCGTTCTTCCTTGTCGACATGCATTCGCCAGGGATCGAGGTCCGCCCGCTGAGGCAGATGACCGGCGATGCCGAGTTCGACGAGGTCTTCTTCACCGATGTCAGCCTGCCGGCCACCGCGCTGCTGGGCCCCGAGAACGAGGGTTGGAACGTCGGTATGGCGATCTTGACCCACGAACGTGGCTCGATCGGGGCGGCAGCGATCAGCACGCAGAGACGGCTCGACTCACTTGTCGATCTGGCCGAAGACGGACTCGATCCGAGCCAGCTCGACCGGTTGTCGTCGATGCTCTCGAGAGGCAAGGCATACGCGTTCATGGGGAACCGCCAGGGGCCACACGCCTCTCTTTCATCGTCACTGAACAAGCTCGGCATCACCGAGCTCATGTTCGACACGGCCGAACTCCGAGCTGACATCGCTGGAGCCGAGTCGATGCTCAGGGGCTCATCGGTCAACTCTCTTCTGGCCGCGCCCGGCGGTCGTATCGCTGGCGGGTCTTCGCAGGTTCAACGCAACATCATCGGCGAGCGGATCCTGGGCCTTCCCAAGGAACCCCGTGTCGACAAGCCCGAGTCCGCCCCGCGACCGAACCGTGATTGACGGTCTCACAGCCTCACGTTCGTCGTGGCGCCGCGAATTCCGCCCCCTTGGAGGTAGGCAACAGTGAAGTATTCATTTTGGGCCAATGCCGGCCAGCCTTGGCCAGACCTGTTGGCCGGCTGTCGCCACGCGGAGGAGACCGGTTGGGACGGGATCTGGGTGGCCGATCACTTCATGCCTTTGGTCGGCGGCTACGACGCGGGCGGCGGCGCAGATCTCGACGACGAGCTCGGGCCGGTCCTCGAGGCCTGGACGATGATCGGCGCTTTGGCGGTCGCCGTCCCGAGAGTGCGTATTGGCACGATCGTCACCGGTATCACTTATCGCCATCCTGCGGTCCTGGCGAACATGGCGGCGACCGTGGACCACATATCCGGTGGGCGCCTGGTTGTGGGGGTCGGAGCCAGTTGGCAGGAGAACGAGCATCAGCGTTACGGCATGGAGCTTGGGTCTCCTCGCGAGCGGTCGGATCGATTCGAGGAGGCGTGTGAAGTGCTCACTCTCCTCTTCACTCAAGAACGCGCGACGTTCGATGGCGACTACTACCGGCTCGACGGTGCGCCAATGATGCCGAAGCCGATCCAGGATCCGATCCCCCTGCTGATCGGTGGAGGCGGCGAAACGCGAACCCTTAGAACCGCGGCTCGGTTTGCGACAGAGTGGAATGTGTGGGGCGGGCCTGCCGACATGGCGCACAAGATCTCGGTCCTCGAGGCCCACTGCGAAGCGTTGGGACGGGATCCCGAGGGCATCGCCAAGTCTGCTGCAGCAATGCTGGTCATCACCGACACCGAAGACAAGGCGGAACAGGTCGTTGCAACCATGGGGCATCGCGGTGGCCTCGTCGGCACCGTCGATCAGCTCCGGGCGACAATCGATGAGTACCGAGCGGTGGGGGTCGACGAGCTGATCATCCCTGACTTCACGATGACTGCCGAGAACCGTTCACGAATCCTCGACCAGTTTCGTGCGGAGGTACTCCGCGAATAGGGCTTTTCAGCTCGAGCAACTCAGCATCGAGCAACCGGCCCTGGTTCTGGCCCATTCGGGTCGTTTCGCCGCGAACTCGGCCTTGTCGGGTTGCTCGTCGTAGGGGCGACGCAGTACTTCCAGCGTTTCGTCGATTCTGGACCGATCGCCATCGGCAGCCTGGTCGATGGCGAGCTGGGCCAGATAGTTGCGCAGCACGAACTTCGGGTTGGTCGCGTTCATCTGCTGTGCACGTTCATCGTCACTCACCCCCGCGGCGCGAACGCGGCTCTCGTATTCGCGCAGCCAACCCAGGAGTGCTACCCGACAAGCAGCGCTGTCGCTCGAGACCTCGGCCGGCGAATAGAACGCATCCGCCAATCCCGTGATCAGATCGTCGTCGCTGAGCACGGACGAACCTGTCAACGGGACCGAGGCCAAGCTGCGATAGAAGACCGTCATGTCCGTCTCGGTGCTCGTAAGTGCGTCGAACAGCTTTCCCAAGAACACGTCGTCGCCCGCGCCGGAGAGATCAGCGAGTCCCAGCTTGGCGGCCATCATTGCCGTCCAGCGCTCTTCGAAGAGGGTGACGAAGCTGTCCAGAGCTTCCTGGAGCGGCTCAATCGCGCCGACGGCCGGGTAGATCGCGTTGGCCAGTCGCATGAGATTCCACTGGGCGATTTGGGGTTGATTCCCGAACCGGTAGCGCCGACCCGCGGCATCGGTCGTATTCGGTGTCCAGTTGGGGTCGTAGTCCTCCAGCCAACCGTAAGGCCCGTAGTCGATGGTTACACCGTGGATCGACATGTTGTCGGTGTTCATGACCCCGTGTACGAACCCGACCCGCTGCCAATCGACGACCATTGTGACCGTGGTGTCGACGATCTCCTGGAACATCTGCAGATAGGCATCGCTCGATCCGACGTGAACGTCGGGGAAGTGATGCTTGATCGTGTGATGCAGCAGAGCTTCGAGTTCGTCGATCTCGTCGCGGGCGGCGAATATTTCGAAGCTTCCGAACCGAATGAACGACGGCGCCACCCGGCACACCACAGCGCCTGGCTCCTCCTCGGGTCGGCCGTCGTAGAACATGTCGCGGACGACCGTGTCACCGGTGGTGCACAGACTCAATGCTCTGGTGGTCGCCACTCCCAGATGGTGCATTGCTTCACTGCAGAGAAACTCCCGGACCGATGACCTCAATACGGCTCGGCCATCGGCGGTGCGGCTGTACGGCGTTGGACCGGCGCCTTTGAGCTGGAGCATGTGCTGATTGCCGTCGACGCCCATCAGCTCTGCGAGTGTGATGGCTCGTCCGTCGCCGAGTTGGCCGGCCCAGTTGCCGAACTGGTGGCCGCCGTAACACGCTGCGTGCGGGTCCATTCCCTCCACGAGTGCGTTGCCCGAAAAGACCTGAGCGAATTCGGGTGACCCGACGATCTCTTCACTGAATCCGAGATCGTCTGCCATCTCTCTGGAGTACGCGAGCAAACTCGGGGCGTGGGTGGGTGTGGGCATCACGCGCGAGAAGCAGGCGTGGTGGACTTGGCGGGGGCGGTTCGTCTGATCAGGGTCAGCCGGCAGCTCGTTGCTGAATCGGTTGTCGAAGACGAGCTCGCCGAGATCTGCTGTCGGTATGTCGGTTGGCAGAACGGTCATGGAGGTTGCCCGGAATGGCTCGTGGAGGCCGAGTTTGACCCTTGGCGATCTCCGGGTAGGGATCGACGGTATCCCATTGAACCGGGCGCTTCCTCGGTCGGACCATAACTACGATGCCGAGGTGTCCACCGACCTGCCAGTAGATCCGTTCAGCACCGCGGCTGAACCCGAGACAGCCCCGGTGCGCGACGGTGAGGACCTCGACTGGGATTCGGTCGAGGTGTACCTCCGCGAACACCTACCGGCTGATGTCGACACCTCGGGTGACTTCGCAGTGGTGCAGTTCCCGAATGGCGCTGCGAATCTCACGTACCTCATTTCGTTTGGTTCCACCGAACTGGTGTTGCGGCGTCCTCCGTTCGGCACCCTTGCGCCCGGTGCACACGACATGGCCCGTGAATTCAACGTGTTGTCGAAGTTGTGGCGCAGATTCGATTTGGCTCCGAAGGCTCTGATCTTCTGCGACGACGATTCTGTCGCGGGCGCCGACTTCTTCATCATGGAACGACGACGTGGAGAGGTAATTCGAGGGGTGATTCCGGAGACGATGCGGGGCCACGAAGACGTTGGTCGTCGAGTTGGCCTGGCCCTGGCCAGGGCCATGGCCTCGCTGCACCTGCTCGACCCAGCCGCATGCGGTTTGAGCGACTTGGGACGCCCGGATGGTTTCGTCGAGCGGCAGGTCGGTGGGTGGAAGAAGCGGTGGGACCTGGTTGCTGATGATCGGTACGACGCTGCGATGACCGAAATCCACAGTCGCCTCGAGGCTTCGCTACCTCGGCCCCAGCGAGTCTCTTTTGTTCACAATGACCTGAAGCTCGACAACTGCATGGTCGACCCTCTCGACCCTGACCGGATAGTCGCGATATTCGATTGGGACATGACAACTCTGGGAGATCCCCTGGTCGACCTGGGAACCTTGCTCAACTACTGGCCGGATCCTGGCGATCCTGCTGACGCAGTTCGTGGGACTCACGATGGGATGGACGCCATGGGACTACCCACTCGCGACGAGATGAGGCGCGTCTACGCCGCTGCCGCAGAGCTGGAACTAGCGCAGCTCGCTTGGTACGAGGCCTTCGCACAATGGAAGACCGTCACAATCATGCAGCAGCTGTATCGGCGTTGGGAGCTTGGCGAGAGCACCGACGAACGTATGGCGGAGATGGCCGATGACAT
>JBPCTU010000571.1:0-6594 GCA_051011515.1 Acidimicrobiales bacterium | reverse complement strand
GTCGATCACCGTCGCTGGAGCAAAGTCGGCCAGGACAACGGGGACCACTCGACGAGCGCTCTGAGCAGATCCGCCTTCGATCTTCTCGTAGAAGGCGTCGGTGTATCTGTCGTCTGCGAGGAACTGGCGGGATACGGAAGACACTGAGTAGCAAGCTTTCGACATCGGGCTGGGGGCAATACTACGCGTCACTACGCGTCACCAAGGAACCACTGATGACAACCCGGTTCTTCGGCCGGGTGGGAGCGAGACCTCCGAGCCGCTCCTCATGTTTGGCGTCAGTTCATCCGCAGCTGCGGCACACAACCCGAATTTCTGGAGCCTGGACCCGACGTGATACGGGTCGCCGACCGGTGACGTCATGTCTAACGGACTCCGAACGTGACGCCCAGCTCTCTGAGCCAGCGACGGTACGCGATTGCGGTGGCATCGGCCTTGACGTGGAACTCCGCCTTTGGGTCGAGAGGGAGGAGCTCTGGCCGTTGTGACTCCACAACAGGAAGGTCCTGATAGACGATCTCGTCGATGTACGCGAGGAACTCGGAATCGGGCAGATCGTGGTTGTAGTTCATCGAGTTCCACATCCAGCCGACGCACTCGCCCTCATCGACGGGTGTGACCGCGAAGTACATGGCATATCGCTCTGGGCCGCCGTCGGGCAATGTCAGATCGATTGTCGCTGTGAGCGGCCGCAGCACTCGGTACAACCATCTCGCCATCTTGGCCTCACCCGAACCATCAGGATCTGGTGTCCAAGTCTCGATATTGCTGGCCCTAATGCCGGTGGGCCCGGCCTCCACGTCGTAGTCCCCAAGATCGGCGTGGTCACGCGATCCCAAGATGCCTTCGTGGACGAATGGGAAATGTGTCGCGTCGAGAAAGTTCTCTATCAGCCGGGGAGCGCTGGCTCGCACCGTGTACGGGCCACCGAGGACATGGCGGTAGTCCGGTTCATCCCAGACCTCGAACACCGGTACGTCGTTCGAAGGCTCACCCAACGACACCCAGACAAGGCCGTAGCGCTCGATCACCTGGTAGGTCACCGCACAAGCGCGCGCAGGAGGTTTCTGTTTGGGTCTCGATGGGATGTGGACACACGCCCCCGATTCGTCGTACACCCACCCGTGATAGGCGCACATGAGGCCCAGTTCGTCGACCTCGCCTAACGACAGCCGAGTTCCACGGTGTACACACAGATCGCGCCAGGCCATCACCTGGCCATCGCGGCGCCAGAGAACGAGGTCCTCACCCAACAAGCGAGCGGCGGCGACCTCGTTCTCGCCAACATCCTCTGTTCTGGCAACAACATGCCAGTCATCGACGAGCACCGGATCGTCGATCATCACCGATTCACGCTGGGGCTGGGATGACGCCATAGGTCACTCCTAGTTGAGACAACCAGCGCCGGTATGCGATAGCGGACTTGTCCGCCCGAATCGGCGTCTCAGCTCGGGGGTCGAGCGGCAAGAGCTTCGGATGCTGATTCTCGAGGATGGGTTTGTCCTGTCCGAAGATCAGCAGCTGGTATCGCTTGATGTCGTTGTCGGTGCTGGTGTCGTCGATGACACCCATGTAGTTGTGTGCCCTTACGAGCTCTTCGGTCATGGGTTGTATCCAAATCGCGCAGATGTCCTCGAGCGACGGATCGGGGAGGCTGTCGTAGTAGAGCATCACGCAGTACGGGCTGGGCACCCGATAGCGGTAACGGGCCATCTCCGGGCCGCCGAAGTTTGTCCCGATTTGAGGCACCATGAAGTCGCACTTCGTGGCGTGAACCTCACCATCGGTTATCTCGACGTCGTAGTCGACCACCTCGGTGTGCGGCAACATCCCCAGGCTGCCTTCGTGGACGTAGGGGAAGTGTGCAAGATCGAGAAAGTTCTCGACTGCCCTCGGCGCCGAGGTCGCAACAACGATGCTTCCCGCGTTCATGTTGCGTCTGCGGGGATTGTCGTAGTCGGGCATGTCGAAGAGATGATCGGGCGGATCACCCACGCTGGCCCACAGGTAGCCGTACTCCGCACGGACAGCCAGCCGCTCGGAATCCGGTATCACGCCTACCGCCGCACCAACAGGAAGGTCGGGTCTGGACCTCCAGGCAAGGACCTGTTCATTCGCCGCATCGGCGAGCTTGGTGAAGCTCAGCAACTCGCCGAGCAGCAGCGTCTCATTTGTCACCCCAATGGCGATCTCGTCCAATGCGGCGATGGGATGCCAGCTGTTGACGATGACCGGATCGGTACAGACGGAATCGCTCATGCTGTTGCTGTCACCGGAGAGCTGTTGCCCTCTACGGGGATCACGCCATAGGTCACGCCGAGCTCGCTCAGATAGCGCCGGTACGCGATCGCCACCTTGTCGGCCCGTATCGGGGTCTCGGCACGCGGATCGAGTGGGAGCCGCTTCGGATACTGGTTTTCGAGGATCGGTTTGTCCTGAGCGAAGATGGTCTGGCTGAAGCGCCGCAGCTCGGCTTCGCTGTGTTCTGCGTCGATGTAGCTGACGAACATGTGGCCATGGATCATGTCCTCGGACAAAGGTTGGTTGAACAGACAAACCACGTCCATACGCGACTCGTCCGCTGGCGACGACTTGTAGAGGACCGTGCAATACGGGTGAGGGACCCGATACAGGTAGTCGACCATCTGCCCGCCCTCGGCTGACGCCGCCGCCATGGGTTGCCAGAACACGCACTCCTTCGCCCAGATGTCGCCCGTCGCTGCGTCGATCTCGACCTCGTACTCGGCCACCTCGGTGTGGGGTTCTTCGCCCAGATAGTCGGTGTGGACGTAAGGGAAATGGCCCATGTCGAGGAAGTTCTCCACCGCCCGTGGAGCCGAGCAATGGATCCCGACTGTCGCTCCGTGCACGTTGCGACGATCGGGCTCGTCGTACTCGGCCACCTCGAAGAGATCATCGGGTGGCGAACCAAGGCTGGCCCAGACATAGCCGTAGCGGGTAAGGGTGGGCAGCTGCACCCGCGAATCCGACACCCATGCGGATGCGGAGCCGTCGCCTTCGACGAGGTAGCCGATGTCGACGCCCAGCAGCGTTGTCGACCCGGGAACTCCCGCCGGACTCTCGGCGACTGAGGCGATGGGGTGCCACTGATCGAGGACGGCGATGTCGGTGCACGTTGTGCTCGGCCCCGGGTCGAGGGGTTTCCGATGAGAGATGGGCGCCATCAGCTGCGGCTCAACTCGATGAACGGATACGAACGGGTCCGAACACTCGCGGGCCCCAACCCCTTGCCCCAGTAGTCGGACCACTGGACGCTCAGTTCGATGCCCGGATCCGAAAGCGCAGTTGGCACCAAACCGAAACCAATGAGCGCGGACACCGAGGGGCTCCATGTGACGCTGCTGGCCCGCCCCACGACCTCATCCCCATGCATGAGCGGCAGGTGGTCCCACCGAACTCGGGGCGAGATGTCGGGGGCCAAGCCGTGTTCGAGCGCGAGTTGGACAAGCTCCCCGGAGTCGAATTCGAGACCAACCAAGCGGCGCTCAGGACCTCGCTCGGCCTCGACCGCCAGGGCATCGCGGCCAACAAAATCGGCTGGTTTGTCCAGCTTCACGCAGTGACCCAGATTGAGCTCGTAAGGCGTGACATAGTCCACGGGATTCGGTGGGACGTCCGAGGAGGGGTCCTCGCCTGAAGCCGTCGTGTACTCGGCCGAGATCAAGAGCAATCCGGCCTCGACCCGTGCGATGTCGATTGCGTACTCCCCTGCCGGTTGGATACCCGAGTCTGCGCCGGCCTCGGCGACCGCCTCCCAAACCTTGTGTCCGTTGGGCCGGTCCACCCACAACTCGAACCCAAGTTCTCCCGTGAACCCTTGGCGCGCCACCCTCACCTGGGCTCCGGCGATTTCTGTCGCACGAATTCGCGAGAACCCAAGATCCGACCAGTCTTCGCCCGTGGCGTTGCCGAGGACGTGGGCCGACAGCGGCCCCTGCAACGCGAGTATCCCGTAATCGTCGGTCCGGTTCGTGACCTCTACGTCGAACGGAAGGCTCTTCTGGCGGAGGAACTCGGTGCAGTTGTCGCCCGAGAAGATGAACCGATCAGGCTCGAACCGAAAGATGATCCCGTCGGCGACGACCTGACCGTCATCGTTGCACCATGGCGTGTACCAGGCACGGCCAACGTCCATCTTCGCCACATTGCGGGGAATCAGATAGTCGACGCACGCTTGGGCATCGGCACCCCGCACCTCGATCTTCGGGATCGGGGACATCTCGTTCATCGAGACACCACTGCGGATTGCGGCCATCTCGGTGTGGAGGTCGGTATACACGTCGGGCACGACGTACCCGCCCCAGCCGTACCACCAGGTGGAAGTGTTCCGCGCGCTCGTGCTGGGGTGGAACGGTGTTCCCCGCATTGCGCCTTCGGCCATCACGTCCCCCCTAGCCGGTCCTTGATATTGATACAGATTCGGTGATAAGAACCATTTATCACTATTCCAGGTTAATGGGGGGCATGCAATGACAGGATCCGGGAGACGCGCGAGATGGTTGATCGCTTTGTTGGCGATCTTCGCTGTCCTAGCGGCAGCGTGCGGAGACGACGATGATTCGTCGAGTTCTGACGAGACAGCCACCGAGACGCCAGCCGACGACAGCTCAGACGACGACGGCTCCAGCGACGACAACTCAGACGACGACGGCTCCGGCGACGACAGCGCCGCAGCGGCCGACGGTGATGGCGGTGGTGCCGCCGACGGAACCGGCTATTCGGTTGGGTTCCTGTTCGACCTCTTCGTAGAGGACGGCGGCTGGAACTCGACCTTCGGAAGGGCGGTCGAGGAAGTACAGGCTGCCTACCCAGGGCTCGACGTTCAAGTGCTCGAGGAGATAGGTCCCGGTACTGCAACCACCAACGCTGCCGAGGACCTCGCCGCCGACGGTGTCGACATGGTGGTCGCGACCTACTTCAGCCAGTTCGAGATGGCCGAGGTGGCCGCGGCGTACCCGGACACGGTGTTCCTGACCTGGGCCGGATTCGAGACAGCAGCCAACATGGGACACTTCGACGCCGCGACCGAAGACGGCCGGTACCTGGACGGAATCATTGCGGGAACCACTGCCGAAGAGGGCGCAACCATTGGTTACGTCGCCGGCTTCCCGATCGAAGAGGTCAACCGAGCTCTCAACGCGTTCACGATCGGTGTCCGAGAGGTCAACCCGAACGCGACGGTTGAGGTGGTGTACATCAACAGCTGGTACGACCCGCCCGTGGAACAACAAGCCGCGGACGCACTTGTGAACGCGGGCGCAGGGATGCTCGGCCACGAGCTCAACTCACCCGCCGTCGCCACGGTTGCCGAGGATCGTGGGCTGAACGTGGTGGGTTACACGTCAGACCGCTCCGAAGAGGCACCGAATGCTTGGTTGACGTCATTCACATTCGAGTGGGGCGTCTACTTCATCGATCAGATCCAAGCGTTGATCGATGGCACGTGGGAGCCCGCATTGACCTACGGCGGCCTGGCTCAGGACATGATCGGCAACTCGCCATATGGGCCTGACGTAACCGACGAGGTCCTGGCTGTGGTCGACGAGAAACGTCAGGCGATCATCGACGGATCTCTCGACTACTTCGCCGGCCCGCTGGTCGACAACGAAGGCAACGTGCAGGTTGCCGAAGGCGAGACCATCCCGTTCGAGGAACGAACCCTCTGTTGCCTCTGGTTGATAGACGGCATCGACGGCTCGGTCTCCTGACCACGACTACAGCCACGTCCTGTTGCCCGAAGCCAACATCCTCGAGGTAAACGGGCTCACGAAGTCGTTCTACGGCGTCGCCGCAAACGACAACGTGAGCTTCGAACTGAGATCGCGGGAAGTCCACGGTCTGCTCGGCGAGAATGGAGCCGGCAAGTCAACCTTGTGCTCCATTCTCGCCGGTCTGTACCGGCCGGACAGCGGAACGATCACTCTCGAAGGTGAACCCGTCAGCTTCAAGTCCCCCCTCGATGCCGCCGAGCGCGGGATCGGCATGGTGTACCAGCACTTTCGCCTCGTCCCAAGCTTCACCGTCGCCGAGAACATGGTGCTTGGAATGGAGGACACCGGTCGTCGCCTCTCGTTGCGTGCAGTCGAAGAAAAGGTCAACACGATCGCCGAGGAGTACGGCCTCGCTGTTAACCCCGCTGCCTCGATCTGGCAACTCTCCGTGGGCGAACAACAACGGGTCGAGATCGTCAAGCAGCTCTTTCGCGGCGCCCGGATTCTGATCCTGGACGAACCAACTGCGGTCCTCGCGCCCCAAGAATGCGACCGACTCTACGAGGTCGTTGGCGAAATGGCCGAGCATGGACACTCAATCGTGTTGGTCTCCCACAAGATGGAGGAAATCCTCAACCACACCCATCGAGTAAGTGTTCTGCGCCATGGCCGGAACGCCGGGACGATCGACACGCCCGACACCAATGCAGAAGAGCTGGCCTCGATGATGATCGGGAGCGACCTCGAGTCCGAAACGATCTCCATCGAGCCCCGACCGCTGGTTGACGGTCCGCCGGTGCTCCAGGTGGACGACCTGGTCGTCGGGGGTGATCGCGGGCTCGTCGCTGTCGACGGTGCCACC
>JBPCTU010000570.1:0-10320 GCA_051011515.1 Acidimicrobiales bacterium | reverse complement strand
CACAAGTTCGAGTCGCGGTATCTCGATCGTCTGGTGGGACCGTATCCAGAGGATCGCGACGAGTACGTGAAGCGATCACCCATCCATCACACCGATCGGTTGAGTGCGCCGATGATCGTCCTGCAAGGTTCCGAGGACGAGATCGTTCCGCCGAACCAGGCCGAGATGATCGTTGAAGCGTTGGCGGCGAAGGGTTTGCCTCACGCGTACGTGTATTTCGAAGGTGAGGGGCACGGCTTTCGCGATGGGGACAACATCGTCACTGCGCTCGAGGCCGAGTACTCGTTCTTCGCTCAGACCTTCGGGTTCGACCCCGCCGACCCCATACCGACCGTCGAGATCAGGGGAACCAACTAGCCCCTCTTCCCGCCTCGCATTCGCTCGGCCATGTCGTCGGGCATTCCGTACGGGCGGGTCCGCTCGGCCTCCAAGGCCTCTCGGCGCGAGAGCGTCGAGGCGTCACGCAGCAACTGCTTGTCGATTCGGTTGGTTCCCCAGGAGTTCGTGACGATTTCCGCTGCCAAAGTGTCGACCACGTCATCCAGATCCTGGGGTGGGATCGCTCGGTCGACCAAGCCGATGGTCGCCGCGTCGACCCCGGAGATTCGGCGGCTCGTGAACATGAGCTCCTTCGCTGCAGCCAAGCCGGTTCGCTCTGGCAGTCGGACCGATATACCCCAGATGGGAGCCAGCCCCCACTGGCCGTGGGTGTCGCCGAGCTGAGCGTCTTCGGCCGCGAAGATCAAGTCACAGCCCAGCGCGAACTCGAGGCCACCGGTGAAACAGTGACCCCGAATCTTGGCCACGGTTGGCACGTTCAGCTGCTCGAGAGCATCGATCGTCTCGGGTTCGAAGTGCTTCGACGGCGCTCGTTCTCCGCTGCTGATAGCGCCAAGATCGTGCCCCGCACAGAAGGAACGGCCGGCTCCGGTCACGATCACACAGCCAACCGATGAATCGTCGCCGATTGCATCGATGTGCTTCCGAAACGCCACGAACATTGCGGGATTCAGAGCGTTGAGCTTGTCGGGCCGGTTCAGCGTCAACGTAGTGATCCCTACGTCGGTGTCCGACCTGTCTACAAGCTCTGATTCCTCGGGCGGGTTTGCAGCGGATTTGCTGGGAGAACTCACGCCCAGAGACTAGGGCGCTGCCGGTCCAGAATCGCTACCGGAACAGTCCAGTATCCGCACTAGAGCCGATTCCAGTTGTCGATCACCCTCAGAACATCGAAATCGACGGCTCAATACCCGCCACACGTGATTTGTGATGGGGGTGTTTGTGCAGGTCAGCGTCGTGGGGAGTCTGAAGATGCAGACCTTCACAACCTCTCCAGACGGTCTCCAAGACCTACGGCGACGAAATTCGTACGTTCATGTCAGACCAAAAAACGACCAGCGGCGAGAGCAGCAGAGGAGGCCCAGAGCCATGGCTACCGAATCCAACAACGAGAACAAGAACAACAGCAACAACGATCGACCCTTCCGCCTTCTGGGCGTCTGGGCTCATCCCGACGATGAGTCCTATCTGAGTGCCGGCCTCATGGCTCGCATCAGCGATGCCGGTGGCGAGGTGACCGTCCTGACAGCAACGTTGGGGGAACGGGGTTTCCCCGAAGACGACCCCCGCCCCCTCAGCGAACTGGCCACATTCCGCGAAGCCGAGATGCGTGACGCAATGTCGATCTGTGGAGTGGGCGACGTGCGCTTCATGCGCTGGCCCGACGGTGCCGTTGGCAGCATCCCCGAACAACTTGCAGTTCGCCGGATCGCCGCTGTGATCCTCGATGTCCAACCGGACCTGATCATCACCTTCGGTCCCGACGGTGTGACAGGACATCCTGACCACGTC
Source organism: Acidimicrobiales bacterium (assembly GCA_051011515.1). GTDB lineage: Bacteria > Actinomycetota > Acidimicrobiia > Acidimicrobiales > UBA8592 > JBPCTU01. The sequence goes on along the minus strand of JBPCTU010000570.1, from coordinate 8,469 downwards.
GCCATCTCCCGGGCCACTACGGCGGCCTGGAGGTCCACTGGTGTGGGCGACCTGCTCTACGCAGCGACCCCGACGACCTGGCTCGACGAGTACCGCGACCTGCACAACTCGCTCGGCGTCTGGATGACAGAGGAGCCCGAAGGGACTCCGCCAGAGCACCTGGCGGACCAGTTGGTTCTGAATGACAGCGAGCTGGCACGGAAGCGCATGGTTCTGGCGGCACACGAGTCACAGACCGCCCCCTTGGCGCAGGTCATGGGCGAAGAGGTCTACCGCGAGTGGTATCGGAAGGAGTCCTTCCGGGTGCCAAGCAACGCCGAGATCGAAGCGCTCCCCAAGTTCGCACTACCCGAAGACGACTACCTGTGGTCGAACGCCTGGGTCGCCTTGACCCGTGAGCTGGCGACTGCCGCCTGATCGAGTGACCGGAGAACAACGATGAACTTCCTGAACCAGACACGTGACTACGACGCCATCGTCGTTGGAGCCCGGGCAGCCGGCTCGGCCACTGCTCTGCTGATGGCCCGCCAGGGCCTCGATGTCCTGGTCGTCGATCGAGCCCCCTACGGGTCAGAGACAACCTCGACCCACGCACTTCTCGGTCCCGGGGTCATGCTCCTTCAGCAGTGGGGCGTGCTCGACGCAGTTGTTGCAGCCGGTACGCCGGCGATCGAGGCGACAACGATGAACTACTACGACGAGACCTCAGCCACCAAGGAAGCAGTCAGCTTCGACCTCACTGGCCGACCGCTGTATGCGCCCAGGCGGACCGTCATCGACCCCTTGCTGGCCGACATGGCATCGCTGGCTGGTGCCGATGTTCGGTTCGAGACCCCGGTGCGCGACCTCATCCGTGGCCACGACGGTTCGGTTGAAGGGGCGGTTGTCTCCACCTCGTCCGGAGAGTCCGAAGTTCGGGCCCCGCTGGTGGTCGGTGCGGACGGGCTTCGTTCATTCGTCGCTCGTCAGGTTGACGCTCCCATCACATACCGAGGCAAGAGCGCGACTGCCTGCATAACCGCCTACTTCGATGGCGTCGATCTGCCGGGCGCCTACAACTGGTACCACGGCGTCGAGGGCGCGGCTGGATCGATCCCGACCAACGATGGTCTCTACTCGGTCTTCGCCGCAGTTTCCGATCGCCGATTCAGGACGCAGCTGCGCGACGACACCACCGGCGCATTCGGTTCGGTCATCGACCAGGTGGCACCCGAACTCGCCGAGCATATGAAGGACGCTTCACAGGCCACCAGGTTCCGGAGTTTTCCGGGTGAGCGGTCTTTCACTCGCACCGCCGCCGGGCCCGGCTGGGCTCTTGTGGGCGACGCTGGTGCGTTCATCGATCCCATGACTGCCCACGGCATGTCTGCCGCCTTCCGGGATGCGCAAGCCTGCGCCGACGCAGCCGTGTGCACGCTGGACTCATCCGATACCGACAACGCCTGGGGCCATTACGAACACAAGCGCGACGAGGTCTCTCGACCAATGATCGATGCCGTCGACGATGTGGCAGCCTTCAGGCATCCACTGGATCGAGTCCAACAGGCCCACATCAAACTCTCCAAGATCGTTGGCGGCGAGGCCGCTGAGATCCTTGGCGCCCAGGACACCTTCGATCCATGCAGCAGGGCAGCGGCGTGAGCGTGCAAACCATCGACGCCCAGGCCGCGCCGGTCGCAGACTCCAGGCCGATGAGCCTGGCGCTACGCGACGTCGCTCCTCTGGCATTGCCGGTGGTGCCGTTCGGGCTGGCGATCGGAGCGACTGTGGCCGAGTCCGACCTGGCGGCATCCGGCTCGCTGGCCGGTGCAGTCCTAGTGTTGGCCGGCGGAGCCCAACTCGCGGTCATCGGCGTCCTTGATTCTGGATCGAGCGTGGCTGTAGCGGTCGGCACTGCTCTGCTGATCAACCTCAGGTTTGTGCTCTACAGCGCCGGCCTGGCGCGGTGGTTCGCGGCCGAACCACTCTGGCGCCGTATGTTGTTGGCCGTTCCCCTCGTGGACCAACAATTCCTGTTGGGTCAACGGCGATTCGACGAGTCGACCACCACTGCTTGGCGCCGGAGTTATTACCTCACGGTCTCGGCGGTGCTGTTCCTATCGTTCGTGGTCGGTCAAGGCGTTGGATACCGACTGGGAACGTCGCTGCCGCCTTCGGTTGGATTAGAGATGGCCGCACCCCTCGCCTTCGCTGGGATGCTTGGACTCGCGACGCGCGGTCGCTCGAGCATGACTGCAGCCGGCGTTGCGGGGCTGGTCGTGGTGGTTGTGGCCGGATTGCCCGGGGGGCTGGCGCTCCCAGTCGCGGCGATCGCAGGCATGGCCGCAGGATCGGCCGTGCCGGTTCGTTCGGAGGAGTCATGAACGTTTGGCTGGCAATGACGTTGGTTGGGGTCGGAACGTACCTCTTTCGTTCATCGATGATCCTCGCTCGCGACCGCTTCGGAGAGCTTCATTGGCTCGAGCAGAGGCTTACCTATGTCGGCCCGTCGGTCTTGGCAGCAATTGTTGCTGCGGCCCTGTTCACTCAGGACGGCGTAAGGACTGCACCGTCGGGACCCGCGCTGGCGGCGGTGTTGGCGGGATTCCTGGCCGTCCGCCGTACAGGTAACGTTGGCGCCGCTCTGGCCGTCGGCCTACCCATTTACTGGGTAGGGGCCGCGTTGGGCCTCAGTTGACTCGATGACCTCTTAGTCGGCCCGACGGGCCGTAGATTGGGGGCATGAGTCGAATCCTCGTCACCGAGAATCTCGCTGAAGCGGGTCTCGACAAACTTCGCGCTGCCGGCCACGAAGTCGACGTCCAGCTCGGCCTCAGCCCCGACGAACTCCTTGTCGCCATCCGCGGCGCCCATGCCCTTGTCGTCCGGTCGGCAACCACTGTCTCGGCGGACGTGATCGCCGCAGGCGTCGGTTTGGTTGTAGTCGGCCGGGCCGGCGTTGGCCTGGACAACATCGACGTCGAGGCCGCGACCCGCAACGGTGTCACGGTTGTTAATGCGCCGCACTCCAACAGTTTGTCGGCTGCAGAACACACCATGGCCTTGATGTTGGCGCAAGCCCGCAACATCCCCGCCGCGCATGCCGCTCTGACCAACGGCCGTTGGGAGCGATCGCAATGGATCGGGACCGAGCTGGCCGAGAAGACCCTTGGCATCATCGGTCTCGGGCGGATCGGCAAGTTGGTCGCCGAACGAGCCCAGGCATTCGGAATGCGGCTGATCGGCCACGATCCCTTCGTATCCCCCGAGCGCTCCCGTCGGCTCGGCGTGGAGATGATGGACATCGAGGAGGTCGTCGCAGAGTCGGACTTCTTGACCCTCCACGTCGCTCGGACCCCCGAGACGGTCGGAATGATCGACGAGGAGATGCTTGCGAGAGCCAAACCGAATCTTCGGCTGATCAACGTCGCCCGAGGGGGAATCATCGACGAGGTCGCGCTGGCCGATGCCATTCGCGAGGGACGGATCGCCGGGGCTGCCCTCGATGTGTTCTCCGACGAACCATGCACCACGAGCCCGCTGTTCGACCTGCCACAGGTGCTGGTGACCCCCCACCTGGGTGCGAGCACCTTCGAAGCTCAGGACAAAGCGGGTACGAGCATCGCCGAGCAGGTCATTTTGGCGCTCGACGGCGAGTTCGTCCCGTTTGCCGTCAACGTGGCGGCGTCGGAAGCGACCGAGACGATTCGGCCGTTCTTGCCGCTGGCCGAACAGCTGGGGGCCCTCTTTGCAGGTTTGAGCAAAGAGCTTCCGTCTCAGCTCGACCTCGAATTCGCTGGCGAGATCGGCGGCTACGACAACAAGATCACCGAGCTGTCGGTCTTGAAGGGACTCCTGTCGGCCGCGAGCGATGAAATCGTCTCGTACGTCAACGCACCCGACAAGGCCAAGGAGCTCGGGCTCAAGGTTCGTTCCATCGCCACCACCTCAACCAGCGACTACGTGAACCTCATCACGTTGCGCGGGGGCGACCATGCGATCGCCGGCACCTTGGGTGGGGTCAAGGGTGAACCGCGAATCGTCCTTGTCGACGATCACCTCGTCGATCTGCCGCCGACCGAGCACATGTTGGTGGTTCGAAACGACGATCGCCCCGGCGTGGTTGGCCGCGTCGGCACGGTTCTCGGGGAATCAGGCATCAACATTGCCGACATGAACGTCGGGCGCAGCCCCTCCGATATGGGAGCCTTGATGGTCCTGAGCACCACGTCAGCCGTGCCCGATGGGGTTGTCGAGCGGCTGGAGGGTGCCGACGGCGTGGTCGAGATCTATGTGGTGAGCCTCACGCCTTGAGCGCGTGACTGGTCAGGTCTTCGACGCCCGGTAGCCGTCGGTCTCGGCGGTTTCGGGTGACACATAGCAGCGATCGGCCTTGGTTCGGGCGTACGACGCGCCGCTGGGCACGTGGAAGATGCCGCTGCTGAGTTTGACCTTCACCGGATGTGATATCGGGCAGCCACCCTCGCCGTCAGGAGGTATCCAGTCTCCGGAGGGCGGTGGAGCAGCGGCACCATCGGTGGGTTCCACTACGAGTGTTGGAGTATCGGCGGCTGGGGTTGGCTCGGGAGCCAGGCTCAGCGGCGGCCAGTCTGGCGAATCTTCCGAGTCGACGCCGCCTCCCTGGCGGTTCTTCAACCACACGGCCACGAGGGCGGCGACAGCTGTCACCAAGACTGCCTTGATGAGGCGGTTGGAGTCCGAGTCGGCCATTCGGCGATGTTACTTCGCCGACGCTATCGGTTGACGGTTCGTCAACCCCTGCCGGGGAAGCCCCAGTTGGTCAGCCCGGCGGCCTCTCGATCGAGGCGCGGGCCTGCCAGATAGGCGACAGCTGAATCGATGCGAGCGACGTCGTCGAGATCCATGAGTTCTTCGATCGCGCACGAAAGTGTTTCCGCCGCGAGCTGGTAGTTCTCGCCTACTTTGCTGGTCAGCAGACTGTCGCTTCGTTCCCGATGCAACGTCGCCAACGCCGCTCTGGTGCGCGGCATCGAGTCGGTGTGGGCTTCGACGGCTTCGATGGCCATCGTTTCCATCTCGGCCGACTCGGTGAGCAGATCGGTGATCTCGTGTTCGGCTCGATAGGCACAGTTGTCGAGGATCATCTGGACCTGTTCGAGCGCTACGAGCGTGGTCTCGTCGCTGATCTGAGGTACCACGTTCTGCATCAGTTCGCGGCGGCACTGCTGGAGTAGTTGGGGGACCGTCGGTCTGGGGATCACGACGCACCTGCTTCCCTGATTGCTCGTAGGGCTTGGTCCATTGCGGGGACAGCTTCGAGGTAGAGGGCGTTGCCCTGGCTCGTAGCGCCGATGGCCTGGTGGGCCGCCATCGTCGAATTGAGTTCGTCGCGCGCGAGCGCATCGATCGCGCCGACAATCTGCTTGGAGACTCGGGCCGCGCCGGCAACGGTGAAGTAGCCGACCGTCAGCTGGTTCACGTCAGCTTTGGAGAACCCCGTAAGCGTTCGGTAGGTTTCGAGGAAGGCCTCGGGGTCTTCGGCGTACAGGTTCGTCCCTACGACCGAGGAGTAGATGTTGTACCAACCAAGGTCCTCTCTTGGGTCGCACAGGTGGGCGAACTCCCAGTCGACCATTGTCAGGTCTTGGGCGGAGTCAATCATCACGTTCGGGTTCTGGAAGTCGCCGTGGACCAGAACGTTGGCCATAGGCGCCGGCTTGTTCTCCGCGAGCCACTTGACGACGTATCGAGTGACCGGGTTGGTGTTGACGTGTTCGGCGATCAGCGCTTCCCACACGGCGACCAGCCTAGGGATGACGGTTGCCGGCTCTGGCCGTCCCATCGTTTCGGGGAGCTGATCGACGTCGACGTTGTGGATGGAGGCGAGCTGCTCGGCGAGTCTGATCCCGTAGGGCGCGAGTTCTTCCTTCTCCTCCACGTGGGCCTGGAGGGAGAGACCCTCGCAATGGCTCATGACGATGCACTTGGTGCCCAAGCCGTTGCCGGTGTCGTCGTAGTGGCGTGCGGCCGGAACCCGGACATGGCCTAGCTCGCTCAGGGCCGAGTGGATCGACCATTCCGCGGCTCTGTCGGTATCGATGAGAGCCTGACCCGAGGGTGGATCTCCGCGCAACACGAGTTCCTCGCTGGCGCCGTCGGCCCAGGTCACTGATGCTCGGGCCATGACCCGGCTGTAGCCGCCGGCCATGGGTTCGTAGCTGGTGCACACGACCGGGGATCGATCCGGCTCTCGTTCAGCCAGGAATGTTTCGACCCGTCCGGGCATAGTTGTGACGTCCTGCACGCGAGGTCCCCCCTCAGCCACTGTCTGGTGCTCAGTCTCGCATACCGCGTGAGCCGACATCGGCGCCTCCCGCTGTTGCAGGCCCTCCAGGTGTCAGAGAGAAATGATGGCTCCGACGTTCAGCTCATCGAGGTCGTTGGCCTGTAGCTGTGCGGGGCTCATGGTCCAGAGGTCGTCTCCGATGACGAGGCTCCGCTGGATCTGGAGGCGCCAGTTGCCACCGTCGGGCCAGCATATTTCCACCCTGTCTTCGGGTCCTGGATCGCTGCCGAAGAGCTCGGTGATAGCGGAGTCCATGGTTCCTTCGGCGCCGAAATGCTGCAAGTCCTCGACGGCAATCACGTCACAGTGCCAGCTTCCGTAACCACCGTTGTCGTTTTCATCACATGCCTGGACTCGTCCGCCCTCGCTGGCGATCCAGAACATCTCAGTGTCTTCTCCGAAGAGCTCCGGGTCCACGACATCGCAGTCGGACGTTGGAGCCGAGTCGGTCTTCTCGTGGGTGACTCGGCCGACCTCATCGATGGTGTTGTCGCCGATTCTCAACAGGACCGCTCCGGTGTTGCCCGAGTGGGACTGGACCGGAATGATGGCGGTGCGGGTGTCGGTGATGAACTGGAAAGACCGGTGGTCCCACTCGACGGGACTGTTGGCGTCGTCCATCGTCCAGGTGGCGACCTCGGTCGGGTTGGAGGGGTCTGAGACCGAGAAGAGGCTGACTTTCAGGCCGAGCGTGCGGCCTTCCTCGGTGGCGTTCTGACCGACTCCCAGCACGAGGTCGTCGCCGATCGGATGCAGGTAGGTCGAGAACCCGGGGATTTTCAGCTCGCCGCTGACCGTCGGGTTCTCCGGATCGGATAGGTCGAGCACGTAGAACGGGTCGATCTGTCGGAAGGTGACCGCGAACCCGACGTCATCCATCAGCCGAGCCGAGTAGAGGGTTTCACCCTTGCCCAGTCCACCGACGCTTCCGACGATTGTCAGGACATCGCCTCGCTCTTCCATGACGACCAAGTTGGTTTCGCTCTTGTTTCGTTCGTCCCATGGTGACCCCTCGGTGGTGATGACCCTCAGGTAACCCTCGTGTTCGTCCATCGAGAATTGGTTGAGCAGGCTGCCTTCGACCATTCCAGATGCAACGTACTCGGCTGGCTCATCGGTGGCGATGGCGAAGGCGTGCACGTCAGTGGTGAAGTTCTCGTTCCACCTCACGAGGTCGCCTTCGACAATCTCCTCGCCGGCCCACTCGGTGGTGGCGATGTAGAAACGATCGGTAGAGGAGTAGACCGTCTGGCCGCTGGCCAACACGCCGGCGCCATCACCCCGGTCGAGGCCGTCCTCGAGTCCGAAGCTTAGGACCGAGACGACGTCGAATCCGCTGAACTCTGCGGGTCGGTGTAGCCGATCGCAGGCCAGTAGTGGACCGCCCGTGGCTCCGTCGGCTGTCGTGATCTGGTATTCGGGGATCCAGTCCTCGATCGTCGTCTCGTCGATCAGCTCACGGTTGAACCGCTCGGCGCGATCCTCACCGGCCGGGCTCGACGGGTAGACCCATTCGAGTTGTGTGGGTGGGCTGGTCAGAGCCATTCGTACGGTTTCGCCGACTCGTCGGGCGCTGAGGTACTGGCCTTGGATCTCCAGCGTGGACACGATCTCGAGCGAGGAAGGATCGGACAGGTCGACTTCGACGATGGTGGCCGATGGCCCGTACCAGACTGGGCCGAATTCTTCGGCAATCGTGCTCTCAGCCGCGAACTCGGCTTCGGCGTCCTGGGTTATCGCGTCCTCTTCGATGGTCAGCGCATCCACGGGCATCGGCCCCGGGAAACCCCACGACCCGCCATTGGTGAACAAGAACGCTCGATCGCCCTCGAAGAACAGTTCATGCCCCCAACCCTCGGGGATGGTGAGGGTGTCCAGCTTTGTTGCGTCGCCATTGGATACGTCCACATAGGTCAGCCGGTTCTCCGACACAACGAGGATCCGGTCGCCATCGGTCTTGATGATGTCGGGTTCGTCGACCCCGAGCTCCTGAACGTTGGTCCCGATGAAGTCCTCGCCTCCAGTGCCGCCCGATTGGAAGCCGCCTGCGGTCGGCTCGGACTCGGCTGCAGAGGCAGCTACGTCCGCACTCGCACCATCGTCGGCGAATGCCTCTTCCACAGCAAGGTCGCCGTCGGCCAGCCGGAATCCGAATTCTCCAC
>JBPCTU010000569.1:0-13479 GCA_051011515.1 Acidimicrobiales bacterium | reverse complement strand
GCGACCGTTTGACGAGCCGAACGCCAGCAGATCAAATACTGGAAATCGGGGTATTGATCCCTACTGTCGAGCCATCTAGCTCAGCTGAGCTCAATGGATCGAACGAACGGGACTCGCTCCGGGGTTGGGGATTGGCCCCGCCCGACTCGAGGATGGACTCGGGGACTTGGAGGTCATGCAATGTATGTGTTGGTAGGAACGAGCGAGATCGACGTCTCCAGGGCGGACGAGGCCGTCGCCATCGTCAACAACGGGCTGATCCCTGGGCTCAGCCAAGCCCCAGGCTTTGTGAGTGCGACATTCGCTCGCTCAGCCGAGGGGATCGGCCACAGCATGGTTGTCTTCGATAACGAGGAGGCAGCGCGAACGGTCGCGGCGACTGCGGCAGACCGTGTCCCCGCCGATGGTCCGATCAAGCTGATCTCGCTCGAGGTGTGCGAGGTTACTGGTAAGGCCTGATCGAAAAAGGAGACAATGCGGGGAGGAAGGCGCCCGATCCTTCCTCCCCGCAACGCCGCTCGGACATGCCGAGCGCGTCTCGTGTGGACCCTAAATCCGAGAGGCCTTCCTGAGGGAGGGGGAGCTCCCCAGGTTGGTTACTCTCGGCACGCATGCCACGACGAGTTCCTTGTCTTGAATGCCCACTGTACGTTCGGGCCGCGTATGCGGAAATGGGCGAACTAACACCCTCTGGTACGGGCCGGAAGACCTATGTGCCCGGAGAGCTGTAACCTGCAGCCGGCATCATCGGCCCGTATGCTCTCCGGGTGATCGAAGCAGTGCTCTTCGACTTCGGGGGTGTGATAACGACCAGCCCGTTCGAGAAGTTCGCGGCGTACGAGGCCGAGGCTGCGCTCCCCGCGGGTCTGATCCGCCAGATCAACTCAACTGACCCCGATTCCAATGCGTGGGCCAAGCTGGAGCGAGCGGAGGTGGACCGGCAGGGATTCGTGGAGCTCTTCGAAGCCGAGGCGCGATCGCTGGGCTACGCCGTCTCAGCTGATCGGGTTCTGGGCTGCCTCGAAACCGAGCTTCGGCCTGCGATGGTCGAAGCAGTCCGGCGTCTCAGCGGGACCTACAAGACTGCCGTCCTCACCAACAACCTGCTTGGCGCCTCCAAGGATGGCCGCAGAACGGCAACCGGCGACATGGAGGCGGTGATCGGCATCGTCGACGTCGTGGTCGAATCGTCCAAGACAGGTCTCCGGAAACCGGAGCCCGAGTTCTATCAGTTGGCCTGCGCCATGCTCGAGGTCACCGCGCAACAATGTGTGTTCCTGGATGACCTCGGGATCAACCTCAAACCGGCTCGAGCCATGGGTATGACGACCATAAAGGTGACCAGCGAGAGTCAGGCTTTGGATGAGCTCCAGGAACTCGTCGACGTTGCGCTCCGCTGAGGGTTACCGACGCGACGTCGTGTTATCGGGTCTGCGGCGCAGGCTGACCCTGTGGCCCAACTAGGGTCCGGTCGTGCGAATCGCCACCTGGAACGTCAACTCGCTGAACGCCCGGCTGCCTCGAGTGGAGGAGTGGCTTCAGATCATGGAGCCTGACATCTTGTGTATGCAAGAAACCAAGATGGCCGACGACGCGTTTCCCGGAGCGGTGTTCGAAGGCCTCGGATACGAGAGCGTTCATCACGGCGAAGGCCGGTGGAATGGCGTTGCCATTCTCAGCCGCGTTGGCTTGAACGACCCCGTCGCGGGGTTCAGCGATGGCGGAGATCCTGACCCTGACGCACGAATCGTCTGGGCGACGTGCGGGGGCATCCGGGTTGCAAGCGCATACATCCCAAATGGCCGCAGTCCTGATCACGAGCACTACCAGTACAAGCTCGAGTGGCTGGGTCGTCTCGGGGCCGACTTGGGACAGAACACCGCTCCGTCGGACGAAGTTGCGGTGCTGGGGGACTTCAACATTGCACCCGAAGACATCGACGTCTGGGATATCGGGGCGTTCGAAGGCGCCACTCATGTCACCAAACCCGAACGCGACGCCTTTTTTGCCCTCTGCGACTGGGGACTCGTCGATCTGGTGCGAGCCGAGTACCCCGACCAGGAGGGGCTCTTCACCTACTACGACTACACCGCGGGCCGGTTTCACAAGCGGGAGGGCATGCGGATCGACTTCGTGCTTGCCACCGAACCGGTGGCCGGCGCGACCCAGTTCGTGCTGATCGACCGCAACGCTCGAAAAGGCGAGAAACCTTCCGACCACGTTCCTCTAATGGCCGACGTCGACCTCTGATCACCTTGCAATGTTGATTCCCATCGAGGAACACGAGCTCCTTGTCTTTTGGGTCCAGTTGTTCGTGCTGTTGCTTTTTGCCCACGGATTCGGGTGGGCGATGCAGAAGGTCGGCTTGCCGATGGTCATCGGCCAACTCATGGCCGGCTTGGTGTTGGGGCCGTCAGTGTTCGGCGAGATCTGGCCCGAGGGGTTCGAGTGGTTCCTGCCGATCGAACACGGGGAGGTTCAATCTGCCGCACTCTTGGCGGTTGCCTGGGTCGGCATCGGCTTGTTGCTGGTGGTGACCGGGTTCGAGACCGATCTCGACCTGATAGTCAAGCTTGGAAGACCCGCGGCTCTGGTGACGGCCGGCTCCTTGTTGGTGCCGTTGGCGGCGGGGCTCGGCGTGGGATACGCGTTGCCGGATTCGTTCCTCGGCGAGGGAGTCGAGCGACTCACCTTCGCGCTGTTCGTCGCCTTGGCACTTTCGGTCTCTTCGCTGGCAGTTGTGGCGAAGATCTTGTCGGAGATGGGCCTGATGAGGCGCGATTTCGGTCAGATCACCATCGCCGCCGGAATGGCCAACGATGTTGTCGGCTGGATGCTGCTGGGTGTGTTCACCGGGCTGGCTGCGAGCGGGGAAAGCGGCGGGGGAGGGGCCGGCGACGTGATCCTCACGATCGTTGGCCTGATCGCTTTCGTCGTCGCCGCGCTCACGCTTGGACAGCGAGCGGTGGACGGTTCACTCAAGCGGGTTCGCGCTTCGTCAGGCTCGAATGTTTTCGGCGCTCTGGTGGTTGCCGTGTTGTTCATGCTTGGGTTCGGTGTGATCACACAGTGGCTCGGTGTAGAAGCCGTGCTCGGTGCGTTCGTAGCCGGGATCATCCTGCATCGATCTCGATTCCAGCAGCCGGAGGTGATCGAGCAGTTCGAAGGGCTGACATTCGCGTTCTTCGCTCCAATATTTTTTGCGACGGCGGGCCTGCGTCTGGATCTGACGACCCTCAACAGCGCCGAAGCCCTCGCATGGACGTTCGTCGTAATCGTCGTTGGGATCGTCTTCAAGTTCGCCGGCGCTTACGCGGGTGGGCGCTGGGCTGGGTTGTCCCATCGTGCCGGCCTGGCGTTGGGAGCAGGGCTGAACGCGCGCGGGGCGTTGGAGATCGTCATCGGCACAGTGGCATTGACGCTCGGAGTGTTCAACACGACGTCTTTCACTGTCATCGTGTTGGTTCCCGTCATTACCTCGATATTCGCGTCGGTGAGCCTCAGGTTCGTGGTTCGAGATTTCACGGGCAGCGCGGCCGAGGTTGCGCGACTCGAGCGTGAGCGTGCTCTCGAAGAAAACCTCGTGGTGCGCAACTCCCGGCTCCTGCTGCCCAGCAGGGGTGGGCCCGCCTCGATCGCAATGGCTCAGCTCATGCACTTCGCCTGGCCAGAGGAGGCTGGGGCCACGGTGTTGGCGGTTGGGAATCAGTCCGACATCGACCTCGAACCTTTACAGAACGTTTTGCATGGGCGCGAGGTCGAGGTAAGGCGCGAGTTCGGAGTCGATCCTGCCGAGGCAATACTGGCCGAAGCGAACCTCGGATTTGGCGTCATTGGGTTGGGGGCAGATGCCCACGACACGCAGGGTGTCATCTCGGAATTGGTAGACGATGTGATCTCTCGGAGCCCTGTTCCGGTTGTGACGGTCAGGAGAGGCCGCAACCTCAACGGCCCTCTACCAGGAGCGTTCACGCGCGCTGTTGTCCCCGTGGGTCGGAGCCGCGGGTCGAGGGCAGCCCAGGAGATAGCGTTCAACCTCTCAGCCAACCTCGGAACCGAGATTCAGCTGGCGCACGTCGTCACCTCGGGCGAACGCACAGCCCCACGGTGGTTGCCGTTCGTGCGCCCGGAGGAGCCCGACACGATCCCCGAGGAGGTGGGTACCCGCCTGTTGTGGCAGGCCGTCGACCAGGCGCGCGGGATCGGTGTCGAAGCCCACCCGAACTCCCTCACGGCGAGTGCTCCAGCCCCTGAGCTCCTTCGGTTCGTGGACGACGTCGATGCCGACCTAGTGATCGTGGGAGCCGTGCTCCGCCGGCTGGATGATCGTCCTTCGCTCGGTCCGATTGTCGAGACGGTGCTGGCCGACTGTGATGCAACCGTGGCAGTGGTGGTGGTTCCGTTCGACCTGTGATCAGGGGACGGGCCACCGCGGCGGCCTCACCGGCATCTCGTCAACAGGCTCGCGTCAACGGCATCGCGTCACCGGGTCAGCCGCGCCACGAGTTCGTGGCCGACCGGCAGCTCCCCTTCCGGTCCGATGATCGTCAGCTGATCATCGGGTTCGAGCACTAGGTCTGGATCGGCGCGCAAGACCTTTCCGCCACGATGCACGGCCTCGGCGTGGAGTTCGGGCCCGAGGTCGAGCTCCGCGACCGACCTGCCGATGAGAGCACCCATCTCGGTCTCGGAGAGCAGCGGGTACTGGCCGATTTCGAGAGTGGGTAGCAACGCCTGCTTCACTTCGGCTTCGAATGCTGCCTCGGCAATGACCGCAGCGTCGTCGGTATGCAGGTAGGCGGCGAGCTCACCGGCCAAGCGCAGCGCTCTACCTGGCTGTTCGGCGGTGCCGGCCAGAAAGAACAACGCGTTGACGCGCTCCCCCCGTCCACCCCATTCCTCTGGGATGACGATTCCGTGCTCACTCGCCGCAATGACAAGATGATCATCGTCGGCAGCCTCGAAGAACGCCACGGGGGTGGCTGTGGGGTGGGTCTCCGAAGGTTGGATCCAGAGTGAACCCGTTTCGAGGAACTGATCATTCACCTGCTCGGGTTCGATCCCGATTCGGTTTCCCAGCACTTGCGCGGCCCGGGTTGCAGCTTCGGTGATGTCGTCGTCGCCAGGCACAGAGATCACCGCGGCTCGCGCGATCAGCCCGGCATAGTCGTCCTCAGCGCGTAGTCCGTGACTCTGCATCGCTGCCGATATCTCGCGATCGATCGATCTGTCCGCTGAGCGGCCGAGCCGCTCGAAGATGTGGTGGATTGCACCCGCCGTCTGGTTCGACCTCACCTGACCGAACCGGTAGAACCACACCAACGCGGCAGCCACGCTGATGCATACGAGCAGTACTGGCACCCAACCGAGGCCGAATATCAGGTAGATCGTGAAACCGAGGCCAAAAAGTTGAAGGTACGGAAACCATGGTGCACGGAAACCCGGCGCGTAGGACGCAATCCGCGCGCTGCGGAGGACGATCACCGCGAGGTTGACGAGCGCCAGCGTCAACAACACAAAGGCGCTGGCGAGCTTCGCGATGGCCCCTGTATCGAACGCAATGACAACGATCGCCATCCCGACTCCGGTCAACAAGACCCCGCGAACAGGCGTCCCAAATCGGCCCACGTTCTGGAAAGCGGGGTCCATGAGCCCGTCACGGCTCATGGCCATCGGATAACGCGCGGCTGCCAGGATGCCGGCGTTCGCAGCCGACGCGAACGCAGCCAACGCAGCAGCTACCACCAAACCAGCCCCCACAGCAGGCATGACCGCCTCGGCTGCGGTGTGAATTGGGACCAGGTCGTCGACGAGCTCCGACGCCGGAATGGTGGCGACGACGACCAATACGCCGAGGGTGTAAAGCAGCGTGCTCACGCCCAACGAGAGCGCCATACCCAGAGGGATGTTCCGCGAAGGGTCCTCTATCTCCTCGGCGACGCTCGCGACCTTCGTCAGTCCCCCGTAACTCACGAAGACCAGCGAGACCGCACCAAGCACACTCCCCGAACCCTGACCGAAGAAAGGTTCGAGGTCGCCGTCGCCGCTGCCAACCTCTGGGAGTCCGAAACCCAAGAACAGCGTCATGACCGAAAGCACGAACGCAACGAGGCCGAGCTGGACGATGGCGCTCGACTTCGCGCCAACGATGTTCAATGCGGTGAACACCGCAATCAGCGCGACCGCTGTTGGAGTGCCCGGCAAGTCAACCAGAATGGCGAGGTACGCACTCATGCCGACGAGCGCGAACGCGTCCTTCATCACCAGTGACAGCCAAGTCGCCATTCCGGTCACCGTTCCGCCGGCAGGCCCCAGGGCCCGGGCGAGGAAGTAGTAGGAGCCGCCCGCTCGGGGCATCGCCGTTGAGAGTTCGGCGACGCTGAGCATGGCCGGAATGGCGAGCAGGCCCGCGAGGAAATAGGCCAGGACCGCGGCAGGCCCAGCCTCTTCAACGGCGAGGCTGGGTAGCAGGAACAGGCCAGAGCTGACCATGGCGCCCGTACTGATGACGAAGACGTGACCCAGGCCCAGCGAACGCGTCAGGCGCCTCGATGACGCTTCGGAGGCCATGCGAAAGCGTACTAGTTGCTGGGATAGGCCTTGGCTATGCCAGCTCAGCGCTGACTTGGTCGGCGTGCCGGGTCGAGCTGAGACTTGAGGCCGTTCAGCCTTGAGCGATCAGATCGAGCAGGTCATCGCCGTATCGGGCCACCTTTACCGGTCCTAGCCCGGGGACCTGTTGCAACTCGTCGTGGGTCGATGGTCGGCTCGCGGCCAATGCGTCCAAGGTGCGATCGCCAAAGACGACGTATGCGGGCACCCCCGCACTGCGGGCGGTTATGCGGCGCCATTCACGAATGTTGTCGCGAACGGAGGCGTCGCCGGCGTCGAGGGTTGTGGAACCCAGCTCACGACGTATCTGGCGGGCACGCGATGCGTTTCGTTTCGGGTCGGTTGACTTCGGCTCGGTTGAACGCCCGGTGATCGGGTCGAGCAGCCGCGATGGTTTGCGGTCGACATAACGCTCACCGAACCGTCGCCTGGCCGCCCACGAGCAATGAACCGACTGTTGGGCCCGGGTGATCGCTACGTATAGAAGTCGAACCTCTTCCGACGCTGCCTCGGGGGTCACCGCGCGGGCCAATGGGACGAGTCCGTCTTCGAGGCCCGCTAGGTGGACCACGTGCCATTCGAGGCCTTTTGCTGCATGGAACGTCATGATGTCGACCGCATCGACGGTTCCAGAGTTGGATTCGTTTGACAGGGTGGCCCGAACCCAAGCCAAGAACTCGGTGGTCGTGCTGTTCTCGTTGATCGACACCTGGTCTTCGGCGAGTGCCACCAGCGCCTCGAGGGCTTCACGGGTGTCGTTGTCGACTTCGGACCGAGCGTCGAGGCGCAAGTCCGCGAGTGCGACTGCCAGTGGTGCTTCGGTTTGTCCAAGCTCGTGGAGCCGGTCGTTCACCGCCGCGTTGTCCAGGATGCTCGAACCGTCCTTGATCGCGATTGGGACCTGTGCGGCCCGTAGCGCTTCGGCAATGGCAGTTGTTTGAGCGTTGGTTCGGACCAACACGGCTTGGTGGGACCAGCGGCCTCCGGGATTGTGGCAGTCGCGGACCTTACGGGCGATCGAGGTTGCTTCGGCATGTTCGTCCGCGCACCGCCGGACCGATGGGATCGGACCGTCGGGTCGAGTTGCTCGCATCGGCTCGCGCCGCCCGAGCACCGCTGCTGCGGCGCCGAGTATCTGAGGGCTGGAGCGAAAGTTGTCGGTCAGTTCGACGCTGGTGGCTCCGGCGAAGTGGCTCGAAAAATTGGCCAGGTAGCTGGAGTCGGCACCGTTCCACGTATAGATGGCCTGGTTCGGGTCCCCGACCACACACAGCGACGAATCTGGCCCCAGCCACGCACAAAGGAGATCGAATTGGAGCCGGTTCACATCTTGGAACTCATCGACGAACAAGGATCTGAACCGCCAGTGCCGGGTTGCGGCGTATTCGGCGTCGGCCATGTCGCGAATACACAGCTCCAAGAGGTCATCGAAGTCGACGAGGCGTTTGTTTCGCTTCTCGTCTCGATAGCGCTGATACAGCCGCGCGACCTCGTCGACACCAACGGCTGGATTCCGGCCTTGGGATGTCGCCTCCTCGATGTAGGCCTCGGGGCTGACACGTCTGGCACTGGCCCAGTCGATCTCGGCGTTGAGTTGTTGCCGTTCGGTCTTCTTCATGGACCGAGGAGCGATGCGGTAGACCAACCGCGGCCGGCTGTCGATGAGTTCCGGCGGGCGGGTTCCGTGATCGGCCCATCGGGATCGTAGCTGCGCGTACGCCTGGGCGTGGAACGTGCCGGCCGAAACGCTATTCGTGAGCCCCAGTTTTCCCAAGCGGACCCTGAGCTCTCGGGCGGCCTTGCGAGTGAAGGTGAGCGCGAGTGTGTGTTCGGGCTCGAGTTTGTGCGCCATCGCACCGTGGGCGATGCGTCGGGTCAGGACCCGCGTCTTACCGCTGCCCGCGCCGGCCACGATGAGCAGGCGGGCAGAATCGGTGGTGACAGCGAGACGTTGGTGCTCGGTCAGGCCGGCCAGCAGATTCTCCACCTGGTCGACGTTACCCGGAGCCGCTGACAGGCGGCCCGGTAGCGTGGCGATCATGTTGCAGGTGTCGGCACCCCGGTTCGAACAACTCGTCGCCGACGCTCTGGACCAGATTCCCGACGAACTGGCGGAGTTGGTGGACAACGTCGTGGTGGTCGTCGAAGCAGAGCCGACCGAATCGGGTCTGTTGGGGCTGTACGAGGGAATTCCGCTGACCGAACGCGACGACTACGGCGGCCTCATGCTTCCCGACCGCGTCACCATCTATAGCGGCCCGCTGTGCCGGCTCTGCGTGGATGAGGCGCAGTTGGTCGAACAGGTGACGGTCACCGTCATCCACGAGTTGGCCCATCATTTCGGGATCGATGATGACCTTCTCGATGAGCTCGGGTGGGGTTGAGCCGGCTCAGCCCCCGAGGTTCGACCGCATGGTGCCCGCACCCTTGGAGGCCGAGAGAGGCTAGGCGCTAGGCTCCCGACCGTGGCATTTCCAACCAAACTTCTGAACCACAACGAAGAGATCATCTTGGATCTGCGGCCGCACTGGTGGCGTATCGTGCCCGCCTCGGCGGCGCTGGCGGTGGCGGTGCTCTTCGGCATCTTTGCCTGGGCATCCTGGGACAACGGAGCGGTCAACGTCCTGGCGGGCCTCTTGATCATCGCCGCGCTGGTCTACTTCGTACGTTCATACGTCATGTGGGTGTCGGAGAACTTCGTGGTGACCTCGGAGCGGGTGATCCATCGCTTCGGTGTTTTCGCCAAGAGCGGCATCGAGATACCCCTCGACCGGATCAACACCGTTTTCTTCAGGCAGTCGGTGTTCGAGCGCATGCTCGGTGCGGGCAACCTCGGCGTCGAGTCGGCTGGCGAGGGTGGCCAGCAGACATTCAAAGCAGTGCGCAAACCCAACCTGGTGCAACAGGAGATCTACAGAGCGATGGAGGCTGCCGAGACCAGGAACTTCAAACGCATGGGCCAGGCCACCGCGAGCGCGATCGGCGGGGGCAGCGAGCCTGCTGCGGATTCGATACCAGAACAGATCAAACAACTCGACGAGCTCCGCAAAGCTGGCAGTATCTCGGCAGAGGAATACGAGTCCAAGAAGCGCGAGTTGCTCGACCGGATGTAGTCAGGCGCATGCCCTTTGCCAAGTCCGGCGACCTGGACATCTACTACGAAGTTGACGCCTTCTCCGACGAGGATCCACCCCTGGTTCTGATAGCCGGGCTGGGAGCGCAGCTCCTCTTTTACGAAGACGAGCTGGTCAGGGGGTTGGTCGACAGGGCTTTTCGCGTCGTGAGGTTCGACAATCGTGACTCCGGCCTGTCGGGCTCTGTCGACGTCGAGGTAGATCGCGCCGAGCTCTATTCGAGGTTGGAAGGCGATGGAGCATTCGAGCCTCCTTACGGTTTGGACGACATGGCCGGCGACGTAGTGGCGGTGCTCGACGATCTCGAAGTCGAGAAAGCTCACGTGTTGGGCGTTTCGCTGGGTGGGATGATCGCCCAGGCGATGGCTATCGGACACCCGAAACGTGTCCATAGTCTCACTCTTCTCAGCTCGACCTCGGGCAGCAGCTCTGTGGGTCAGCCGTCGGCCGAAGCTATGGACGCACTCGTGCGTGAACGGCCGGCCAGCCAGACCCGGGCGGAGGTCATCGAATCCGACCTCGCCGATAGGCGCATCTGGGCCACGCCCGAACACTTCGATGCCGATCTCGCCCGGGAATACTTCGGCCGCTGTTTCGACCGGGCTCGCAACCCTGCGGGGATGACCCGACAGATGGCGGCGGTTGTGTGCGCCCCCGATCGCGAACCCGACCTGGCGCGACTCGACGTACCCACGCTGGTGATGCACGGCACCGAGGACAAACTGATTGCGCCCGATGGCGGAGAGAGGTTGGCCGAGCTCATTCCGGGCTCGGAATTCGTGGGGCTCGACGGTATGGGGCACGACCTTCCTCCGTACTACTGGGCACCTGTAATCGAGTCAGTCACCCAGCTGGCCATAAGGGCACGCTGAGCTCGAAGGGCTCGAGGCCGTAGCTCTGTTCGGCGTCTGGTGATTCGATCGGTCATGATCTGAAAGTCGGTTACAGAACAAGGAGACCCCATGGGGCCGCTCGAGGGCGTGAAGGTTGTAGAGATCGCAGGCATCGGGCCGGGTCCGTTCTGCGCCATGGTGTTGGCGGACCTCGGAGCGGAGGTCGTCCGCGTCGACCGAGCCAGTCAGGTATCGGTATCTGGGGGAGGCGACAGCTTCGACTTGCTCAACCGGGGACGCAAGAGCGTGGCGGTAGATCTGAAGAACCCAGACGGCGTCGAGACGGTGCTGCGCCTGGTCGAGCACGCCGATGCGCTGATCGAGGGTTTTCGGCCCGGGGTCGCCGAACGACTGGGTATCGGGCCCGACGACTGCCTGGCCCGCAATCGTCGACTCATCTACGGCCGAATCACCGGTTGGGGTCAAGACGGGTCGTACTCGATGATGGCCGGTCATGACATCAACTACATCGCGCTGGCTGGAGTTCTCGGAGCGATAGGACGGAAGGGCCAGGCGCCAGTGCCACCGGTCAATCTGGTTGGCGACTTCGGCGGCGGTGGCATGCTGCTCGCGTTTGGAGTTCTGGCCGGTCTGCTCGAAACGGCGCGGAGCGGTGAGGGCCAGGTGATAGATGCCGCCATGACCGATGGGTCGGCGTTGTTGGCCACGATGATTCACTCGTTTGTGGCCTCCGGGGCGCAGAAGGAGCGTGGTACGAACCTGCTCGACACGGGAGCGCCGTTCTACGACACATACGAGTGTGCCGACGGGGAGTACATCGCTCTGGGGTCGATAGAGCCGCAGTTCTATGCGGAGCTGATGCGGATCACGGGTCTCGAGACCGAAGACCTCCCACGCCAAATGGACCGTTCCGAGTGGCCGGCAACCAAACAACGCGTGGGTGATGTGGTCAGGACCAAGACTCGCGACGAATGGGTGGAGCTCATGGAGGGGACGGATGTGTGTTTTGCTCCGGTGCTCTCGCCACTGGAGGCCCAGCATCATCCCCACAACGTCGAGCGAGGCACTTTCGTCGAGATCGAAGGTGTCATGCAGCCAGCTCCGGCGCCACGTTTCAGTAGAACGCCTGGTCGCGTTTCGAGCGCTCCGTGTTTGCCCGGTCAACACACCGACGAGGTGCTCGAAGCCTGGGGATTCAGCGCCGCCGATCTTTTGCGCCTGCGCTCAGCCGAAGCCATTGCCTGAGCTGCCAGACTCTCCCCATGGCGACACTGGTTTGTTTTCACGCACACCCTGACGACGAGGCGATTGCGACCGGAGGCACGATGCTCGAGGCCGCCCGCGCTGGCCATCGCGTCGTCTTGGTTCTCGCGACCAGAGGAGAACAGGGAGAGCCCGTAGAGGGAGTGCTCGGTCCCGACGAGGAACTATGGACGCGGCGTGTGCAGGAGTCGTACGAATCCGCTCGGATACTCGGCGCCAGTCGAGTCGAATTCTTGGGTTATGAGGACTCGGGCATGATGGGGGAGCCGAGCAACAACAATCCGCGATGTTTCTGGCAGGCGGGGCTGGACGAAGCCGCAGCCCGTCTAGCAGCGATACTCCGCGAGGAACAGGCCGACGTGCTCACGGTCTATGACCCCAATGGGGGCTACGGCCACCCCGATCACATTCAGGTGCATCGCGTTGGACTCGCCGCCGGAACGCTCGCAGGTACCTCCCGCGTGTATTGGTCGACGATGAACCGCGATCGCATTCAAGCCCTCATGGACGAATCGCCCGAGATAGTCGAATCGCTAGAAGAGGAGCGAGCAGAAACAGCTAGCGCCGAAGAGTTCGGCACCCCCGAGGAACAGATCACTCATGCAGTCGACGTGAGAGGTGTGCTGGCCGAGAAGCGACTGGCGATGGCAGCACACGCGAGCCAGATCTCTGCCGACGACTTCTTCCTCAGCCTCAGCGATTCGGCCTTCGAGGCAGCTTTCGGTACCGAGTGGTATGTGGATCCGACTCAGCCGAGATCGGGACGTGGCTTCGCGCTCAGCATCCTCGACCACTGAGCCCGCCGGGTTGGTCGGTCTGCTCGGACACGAACACATCTGGGCGAGTTCCTAACCGGCGCTCGCGTTTGGCATCATCTGTCCATGACCGTCATAAAGATCAACGCACTCACCGTTCCGGCCGAAATGGGAGACGAGGTGGCAAGACGCTTCGGCGCCCGAGCAGGTGCCGTCGACGGCGCAGACGGGTTCGAGGGCTTCGAGCTCTTGCGTCCGGAGGACGACAGAAACACGTGGCTGGTGCTCACTCGATGGCGCGACGATGAGGCCTTCGAGGCTTGGCGAAACTCTGGCTCGGCAGAAGAGGCACATCGTGCCCCACCCAGCGACCCAGGCGGCGAATCTGCGGGCCCCATGGGTCTGTCAGCCGAACTTTGGAGCTACAGCATCGAAGTTTCGTCGGACGGCACCACCCAGTGATCCTGGCGTCGGCCGCCCGCGACGCACACATCTTCATCGGGTGGGCAGTCATCATCTCGAACGCTTTGGTGGGTGTGTGGGCGCTCGGCGCCAACTACGTTCCGCCGCTCAGGCAGAAGCAGCTCTGGTGGGCGACGGCGGTCGCCCAGATCCTGGTCTTCGTTCAGGCAACCGTTGGAGTCGTGATACAGACCCAAGAGGACCTCGAGCCGCCCGACTTCCATCTCCTGTACGGCTTCACCATGATCGTGGTGGTCACGATGTTGTACGGCTACCGAATGCAGATACCTCAGCATCGTTACCTGCTTTACGGCGGTGGCGGGCTCTTCCTGATGGGTATGGGCATCCGCGCCATGATCATCTGACTGCCATTACACCATCGCGTGCCGCTCAGCAGCC
>JBPCTU010000568.1:0-7717 GCA_051011515.1 Acidimicrobiales bacterium | reverse complement strand
GTCTACAGGAGGCACGGTTTACTGGTGCGCGTCGGGGCCGGTTTGGTCGAACGACGGCGACACAGCACTGTTGTTGGGGCCGTCTGGCGCCATCGTCGACTACCTGTTCATCAACCCATGACGTCGCTGACCTCCGACAACAGGCGTTTCCTCCACCCGACCGCTTCGGCAGCAACGTCACTGGCCATCATCGCAATGCCCACCTTCCTCCTGGGGGCGTTTGCTCCGACGATCAAAGACGAACTTGGCTTCGGCGACACAGCGTTGGGTGCCATCTTCACGACCGGCTATTTGGTGTCGGCGATCACCATGCAGCTCACGGGCCAACTCGCCGACACACGGGGCCCGGGACGATCTCTTCGTCTGGGCTTGTTGATTGCCGGCACTGGATCGATGGCAATGGCCGTCTTCGGCGAGGGTTACTGGCTCATCCTCATCATCTTCCTGGTCATCCGCGTAGGCGACTCGTTGGTGCATCCGGCAAGCAACGCTCTTGTCTCGGTGATGGTCCCGCCGCCCCAACAGGGCCGAGCTTTCGGGATCAAGCAGGCCGCTATTCCCTTCTCCACGGCGCTGGCCGGTTTGGCTGTCCCCGTGCTCGGAGGATCGATCGGGTGGCGCGGCGCATTGGCGATCGTTGCGATCCTCGCCATTCCCACCTACCTCCTGGTCCCGCGGAATGTGCCGATGCGGGAGAAGCCTGCACGCACTAGGAGCGATCTGTGGAGGCTGCGACATCTTCAAGCGATCTCGATCGGTGGCGCGTTGGGTGCGGCCAGCGTCGTCACTGTTGCGGGGTTCCTCACTACCGCGGCCGAAGACGCCGGGTTCTCCGAACAGAGCGCAGGCCTTCTGCTCGCAGCGGGTGGAGTCGTCATGATTGCCAGCCGGTTGGCCTGGGGCTGGCTGGCCGACCGCTTCGCGTTCGACCGGTTCCTCGGAGTCGCCGTTGCGCTGGCCATCGGCTCGGGCGCGTATCTACTGTTCGCGACGCAACAGAAGTGGGCGTTGGTCGTGGGTTCGTTGATCGTCTTCGGCGTCGGTTGGTCTTGGCCTGGCCTGATGATCCTCGGCGTGGCCGAGAAACACCCCAACGAGCCGGCTTCAGCCACCGCGGTGCTTCAGTCGAGCGTGCGAATCGGGGCCCTAGGCGCTCCCCTTGCTTTCGGGGCAGTCATCGACTCGGCGGGCTTCACTGCGGCTTGGATGATGACCTTCGCCTTTGCCTTGGCCGGCGCGGTGATGATGGTCGTCGGCGCAGCCGCCGCCCGCAAGATCGATCCCGACGAAGTCGTTAGCTCAACAGCTGACGAAGGGCGCGAAATGCTCGGCCACGATGGCTGATCTCGTTCTTGGCCGCCTGGGACATCTCGGCGAACGTCAACCCTTGGCCGCCGTCGGGCACGAACACGGGGTCGTATCCGAAGCCGTCTACGCCTCGGGGGGATTCTGCTATCCAGCCTTCGACCACACCCTGGGCGACGACCTCGCCGCCATCGGGCCACCTCACCAGCGCCACGGTACGAAACCTGGCCGTGCGAGCGTCGGCTTCGACACCCATCAGGCTTGCGAGCAGCTTGGCGACGTTGGCCGACGCGTCATTGTCGGGCCCCGCATACCGTGCCGAGTGAACGCCAGGATCTCCACCCAAAGCGTCCACCTCCAGCCCAGTGTCGTCAGCCACCGCCGGCGAGCCACTGGCCTCGCATATGGCGATCGCCTTTAGCCGCGCGTTGCCTTCCAAGGTGTCGGCATCCTCGACGACGTCGCCAACATCATCAGGCCGGGGCAACAGTTCCACTTCGGGTCCCAGCACCGCGGCGATCTCTTCGACCTTGTGCGGGTTGGCGGTTGCGGCAACCAGCTGCGTTGCGCGACTCACCTGGGAGCGGGAGCCTCGGCAACAAAGGCCGATTGAAGAGCCACGATCTCGGTGATGCCCTTCTCGGCCAGCGCAAGCAACTCGTCCAGCTCGTTGCGGGTGAATGCTGCACCTTCGGCAGTCCCCTGCACTTCGATGAAACTGCCGCCTTCGGTCATGACGACGTTCATGTCGGTCTCGGCGTTGGAGTCCTCGATGTAGGGGAGGTCCAGTCGCGGCTGACCTTCGATGATTCCCACCGAGATGGCTGCACATGCCTCTACCAATGGGTGTTCATCGAGCAGCCCTTCCTGCATTCTGCGGGTCAACGCATCGTGAAGCGCCAGGTAGCCACCACAAATGGAAGCGGTCCGGGTGCCACCATCGGCCTGCAGAACGTCGCAGTCGACAGTGACCTGTCGTTCCCCGAGCTTCTGCATGTCGCAGACTGCCCGCAACGATCGACCGATCAAGCGTTGAATTTCCTGGGTGCGGCCCTTGGGACCCTTGGTCTCCCGCCTGACTCGCTCGGGTGTAGATCCCGGGAGCATCGAGTATTCGGCGGTAACCCAGCCAGTGCCCGACCCCCGCATCCATCGAGGCACGTCCTCCTCTACCGAAGCGGTGCACAACACCTTGGTGTCGCCGAAGCTTGCCAGAACCGAACCCTCTGCCATGGTGGTGAAGTCACGTCGGAACGACACTGGGCGGAGCTCATCTGGTTGTCGGTTGTCCGGTCTCACTGGGGTCCTCGCTGTAGGTGTCGCTTGACCCTACAGCCGCGTATTCGCCCCTAGCACTCCGTCTTCGGGAGCTGGCGCGACGCGCAAGAACTCACGGTCCGACCAACGGCCTTCTGCCGCCGGGCCCCCGCTGACAACAACTCAGACCGAGTAGACCTGTCCGATTGCTGCGATGTCGACGGGCGCCCCGTACGCCGCTTCGGCCTCAGCAGCATGAGCCGCTGGCTCCTCGCCGGGCGCAAGGTGACTGAGGATCAGACGACGGGCTCCCGCCTCGGAGGCGATGGAGCCGGCCTGTCGAGCAGAGAGGTGCAGAATGCCTTCGGGCTCGTTGCTCGACAGGAAAGTCGACTCCGACACCAACAGGTCGAAGCCTGTGCCCAACTGCGTGATGTCCCATTTGGGTCCGGTGTCGGCGGTGAAGACGAAGCTCGATTCACCGACATCAACTCGGCTGGCCATGGTTTCGACGTAGTGGTCGGTGCGCGACCAGTGCCACTCTTGGTCGCCGATGCTGGCGGTGTCTCGGTCTTCGATGAGGCGCCAGTCGAATGCTTCGGGCAGGGCCGGGCACATGGTTTCGGCTAGCGCCAGAGTGCCCGCGGTGCCGTACACGGGCACTGGTTTCCTGTGCTCATAGTGCCGAACGGCCGCATAGACGACCGGGAGTTCCAACCAGTGGTCGGGGTGTTCGTGTGTGAGGACGATGGCCGACAGCTCCCGCAAGCCGACGTGTTCCTGCAGGTTCGCCAACGTCCCGGGCCCGGCGTCGAGCCAAACGTTCGCAGCGGGGCTACGCACCAACAACCCGGTACAGGCACCTCCGGGGCCGGCGTAGCTTCCGCTGGCACCAAGGATTGTGACTGAAAGTCCCGCAACTGTGCTGGAGGATGAATCGCTTGTCATCAGAGTCACTTCCACTCGTGGGGTTGGGCTTCGGCCAATTCGGGACCTAGGAGTCGTTGCCCCAGATCTGCGAACCACGCGACATCACCCGAAGATATGAATCTGTGCGTTGCCTGATCGCTTCTGGTCGGATGCGCCAGATCCGCCGACTCGAGGGACTTCGAAAGAGCGAAAGCGGTTTCGTCAGCGGAGGACACCAGCACGACTTCGTCACCCATGACCTTGCCGATGGTTCGGGCAAGGTAGGGGTAGTGAGTGCACCCCAGGAGGAGAGCATCGACCTTCGCGTCGACTACCGGAGCCAGGAGGCGTTCCGCGAGGACCGTGACTTGGTCCCCTGCGAACTCGCCCCGCTCGACGAACTCGACAAAACCGGGGCACGCGGCACAGGTGAGCTGGCCAAGCCCACCGGTGATGGCATCTATCGCATCCTGATACGCGCCGCTGGCGATGGTGCCCACTGTGCCGATCACCCCTACGCGACCGGATTCGGACACCTGAACGACTGCTTCGGCTCCGGGCCGAATGACACCCATCACGGGCACCGCCGTGGTGCTCTCGAGCTCGCCTAGCGCAGCGGCTGCCGCCGTGTTGCAGGCGACAACCACGGTCTTGACATCGTGATCAGCCACCAGAGACTCGGTGATTTGATGAGCGAACTGTCGCACCTCGTCGAGATGGCGGGGGCCGTAGGGATACCTACCGGTGTCGCCGAAATAGACGATGTCCTCGTCGGGAAGCAGATCCATGATGGCCCGCGCCACTGTCAGACCGCCGAACCCCGAGTCAAAGATCCCGATGGGCCTCTTGTCGCTCACTGCACTCAAGCGTATGCCTAACCCGGTACGGCAACCTTGGGCCTGGCGCGTGAAACTCGGCACGTCACCGCGAGGGAATCAGAAGTAGATGATGTCCTCTGCCCTGTCGGCCACGGTTTCGATGTCGTCGGTCCAGGCACCCGTCGAGAGGTACTTCCACCCGCCATCGGAAACTATGAAGACGATCGTGCCTTCGTCGATCTGTTCAGCCACCCGTATCGCGCCAGCCAACGCCGCCCCGGCGCTGAGTCCGGCGAATATCCCGGCCTGTGTCGCGAGCCGGCGAGTCTGGAGGATGCTGTCGACGGGTCGGACAATACGTTTGCCGTCGAGCAGCTCGAGTCCGCCCCACTTGTCGAAGACGGGTGGGATGTAGCCGTCCTCGAGGCTGCGTAGGCCTTCGACCTTTTCGCCCGCGGGTGGCTCGACGGCCATCACCTTGACGTCGGGTTTGTTCTCCTTGAGGAACGTGCCAACGCCCATGAGGGTGCCGGAGGTGCCCAGCCCGGCCACGAAGTGGGTGATTTCGGGCACATCGCGCAGTATCTCGGGTCCGGTTGTGTCGTAATGCGCCGTGGGGTTTGCTTCGTTGCCGTATTGGTACAAGAACGCCCAGCGAGGATTCTCGTCGGCCAGTTGCTGGGCAAGGCGAACCGCGCCGTTGGACCCCTCGGCGCCAGGCGAGTCGATGATCTCGGCACCCCAGACCTCGAGAAGCGCACGTCGTTCCGGTGACACGTTCTCTGGCAGCACAACCTTGAGCGGATAACCCTTGAGCTGGCAGATCATGGCGAGAGCGATGCCCGTGTTACCCGATGAGGGTTCGATGATCGTTCGTCCGGGAGTCAGTGTTCCGTCGGCCTCGGCATCTTCGATCATCGCCTTGGCAATGCGGTCCTTGACGGACCCGGCCGGGTTCTGGGACTCCAGCTTTGCCAAAATGCGCACCGAACGATTGGGGCTCAGTTGGCTGACGTCGACAATGGGGGTGTCCCCGATCAACTCGACCACTGAATCGAACACTGCCATGGCGCTCAGTATCGCAGCGAAATCCTCAAATGTCGACCTACATGATAGGAATTATCATGTTTACTCGAGAGTTACGAGCGCCACGTCGTGTTCGGTGATCTCGCCGTCCACTATCCGATAGTCGCGTAGGACCGGATCCGCGTCTTTCAGCGACACGATTACGAAGTGCCAGCCTCCGAATGGGTCGAACGTTGCCGCATCGGCCACGTCAGTGGGTGACGGATAGGCCGTTGTGTGGGTGTGGCTGTGCATCACACCCGCGATGACGAGACCGGCATCGTCTGCTGAGCGCTCGACCGCCATCATTTCGGCACCATCGAGCTGGTAGATCTCGCTTGAAGCCGCAACGTTGCGCATCGGAAAGAAATCCTGGACCACATCGCCACCGACATGGGTAGCGAACAACCCACAAGCCTCGTGCGGGAGACCCCGCAGGGCGTGGGCGATCATCTCGGCGGCAACAGAATCCCTGAGGGTCAGCACCGTACGACCCCCATCGACGTGCGGAAACCCGACCCCGTCCGAATCACGGCTCCAGCACGACCTTGATCGCTCCGCTGCTGCGGTCGGCCGCTGCTTCGAACGCTTGGGGGCCGGCATCGAGGGGAAATCGGTGAGTGATGATGGCCCGGGCCAACTCGGGCGTGCGAGCGACCATGCCCGCCGCCGTGTCCATGTCGCGGACCGCGCCCGTACGGCCGTACATGATGGAGTGGACGAGTCGGACCTCTTTCTCGCTCAGTGATGTACCCGGCAGCTCAGTCGGGTCCCAATAGGTGGCGACAACAAGCACTGTTCCGCCGCGGGCACAAAGTTGGACCGAATCTGCCAGCGAACTCGCCGTTCCAGCAGCGTCTACGACAACCTCGCAAGGTCTATCGCCCGGAGGACTCGCCCCAAGACGTTCCCCGGCAACACGTTGATGCTCGTGCCGGGCGACCAGCTCCGCCGTCGCCCCCATCTGAAGTGCGGCGGCCACAGCGCAGAGCCCAATCGTGCCGCCCCCTACAACAGCGATGTGGTCGCCGGGTCTGACACCGGCGAGCAGCAGTCCCCTCACCGAGACAGCTACAGGCTCCACGAGAGACGCATTCTCGACCGCCAGCCCTGTTGGCAGTTCCACAAGGAGATGGGCGGGAACCGAGATGGCTTCGGCCATGCCGCCGTCGAGCCCGACACCAATCAGATTCGGAAGGGCGTCCAAGCACAGCGGATTATCGCCGCGTAGACAGAACTCACAGGTTTGACAGCTGATCACCGGTTCGATGGCTACCGGTCGTCCGTCGGGGGCATACCCAGCGAGCTCATGTCCAGGGATTCGCCCACCCAGGATGCCCATGCCGAGGATGTGGAGGTCGGTGCCACATATGCCTGCGGCAGCGACCCGGACGAGTACTGCGTCATCGTCGGCCCGAGGAGCGTCTACGTCGGCGACTTCAACCCAAGTGCCGTCTTCAGTGATGCGCACAGCCTTCATCTCCGCAGTATGGCAGCACTGACCGTCCCGGACCGGCGCTCGAAGTCGGTTCCACTTAAGGTCATCAAGGTGAAGTTGTACAAGACACTGTGGGGAGCCGTCGGTAGCGATGCACCCTGTGCGACGTTCTCCGAGGCAGTCCCCCGTATAGCCGCCGAGGGATGGGACGGCGTTGCGTTTGCCTTGATCGCGTTCGAGTTCGAGCCCGACATCGGAGATCTCGACGGGCTCGCGCAATTGTGCGGCGCGCACGACCTTGGCCTGGCCTTGATGGTTCACACGTTCGGCGACTCGGTCTCCGACCATCTCGATTACCTGGGCCGCGAGCTGGGACTTGTGGCCACGGTCGAACCCCACCATGTGATCTGCCACGGCGGCGCGGACAGCTGGGGCCCCGAGCTTGCCGAGACGTTCTACGGCCGAGCGCTCGAACTCGAAGACAACCTGGGCTTGAAGGTGGCCCATGAGACCCATCGAAGTCGCTTGTTGCACAGCCCGTGGCAAACCACCGAGATCCTCGAGCGGTTCCCCGAGCTGTCGGTCGCGCTTGACCTCAGCCACTGGGTGGTGATGGGTGAGCGACTTGTCCACGACCAGCTCGAGGCGATCGAGCTGGCTGCGAGCCGTGCAATCCACCTCGACGCACGGGTCGGTCACGAACAGGCGCCGCAAGTGCCCGACCCCAGGGACCCGATGTGGTCCGAACACTTGGCAGCGTTCGAGTCGTGGTGGGACCTGGCCGCGACCGGGGACCAAGTGATAGTCCCCGAGTACGGACCTCCTCCATACCTGCCGGTCGAGCCGTACACGGGAGCCCCGGTTGCGGACCTGTGGGATATTTGTGACTGGGCCAAGGTCAGGCTCCGCGACCGTTACGGAGCCG
>JBPCTU010000567.1:0-4088 GCA_051011515.1 Acidimicrobiales bacterium | reverse complement strand
AGGTACAACTCATCCAGCAGTTCGATTGCTCCGCCGTAGCCGTCGGGATCGAAGTGCCAGTAGCGAGTCATCAACTCGCCATCGGTCTCGCTGACCTGAAGCACGGGAACGACCCCCGACGAATACTCGGACTCGATCTGGTGGAGGGCCAGATGATCGCCTCGCGTAGCAAGAACCCGTGAGGTGATCCGACGGCGACCGAGCTCGCCCGCCGTTTCTTCTGCAAGACGCAAGCCGTCCCGGCCGACCACGTCGGGATGCCCGGTCACGCGCCTTCGGTCGTGGCGCACCAAGTTCTCGACACCGAGGTTCACCGCACTCTCGAAGTCACCGGCATTCTGAAAGGCGTGGGCCCGTGCGATCAGCCGGGTGGCGTGGTTGGCCGGCTGCGCCGACTTGCTCTCAGCATCTTCCTGGACGCCGGTCAACTCGTCGAAACGAGCGAGTGCGGCGTCAAGCTCTTCTGGTTCAAAGGACTCCCAAGCCGCCACCCTGCCTTGGTCCAGTACAAAGCAGCCAAGGGCGACGGTGCCGAATCCAGACTCTGGTGCCCAAGTTTCGCTGGTAACGACCCCCCCTACTCTGGAAATCCGGTGGACCTCGACTATGGCGAACAGCATCTCCGCGTCGATTCCGCTGCGCACCCGCTCGATCAGACCGTCAACGCCTAGATCCGGCCAGCCCATGAGCTCGTGGTCAACGGCGACCAAGTCGTCGGCGAACATCCCGTCAAGCAACTCAGGATCGTGGCGGTTGATGGCAGTCGTTCCCCTGACGAGGACTTTGAACGCCGCCTTCCTGTCCTCGTCGAGCTGTTCCAGATACAACTCGTCCAAGAGTTCGATCGCCCCGGCGTAGTCGTCGGGATCGAATAGCCAGTAGCGGGTCAGGAGGTGGCCATTGGTCTCGCTAACCAGCAACACAGGCACAAGCCCGGACTCGTACTCAGACTCGACATTGTGGAGAGCCAGACACTCGCCCCGGGTAGCAACGACGTGTGAGTTGACTCGATTCCTGCCGAGCTCCCCAGCAGCCTCCTGAAGCTTGCGCAACCGGTCTCGGCCCACGACATCTGGATGACCCGTCAGCTGGCGGCGATCGTAGCGCTCCACGCTCTCCACGCTTAGGTCCACAAAGCCGTCGAAGTCGCCAGCACTCTGAAACGCATGAGCCTGCGCGATCAACCGGGTGGCGTGGTTCGAAGGCCGACCGGATTCGCTCCCATGCGCTGGTTCTCCAGCAGTCAGCTCATCGAATCGAGCGAGTGCCGCGTCGACATCTTCTGCTTCGAACACCTCCAACCGGTCAACTGGCCCATCGCTGACCAGTGCCAGGGTGGTGACTCCCCAGGACACCTCAGCATCTTCGTGACCGGAGCGGATGACCGAGCTGTCGACGGCCCCATGTTCTGACAGCGCGTGATACACGGTCGGGAAAGCGACTCCCTCACCGGCCAGCTCATACTGAAGCGCCACGTGTTCGAGGGCTGTTGCTCGATTGGCCTCCAACGCGAGCGCTTGACGGTGATCTACGTACACGAAGTCGTGCGAGATGACTGCGTCCCAGGCTTCTACAGACCTTGCGCCAGCTGCCTTCGCCAGGTCTCGAAGCGGCCCGAGTACGGCCGCGAACGGTGCGCCTTCACCTTCGACAAAGAGGTCATCCAGTCGGTCGACCGCGGCAGCAATGTCCTCCGGATCGAAAGACTCGATACCGGCGATGTCGCCCGCCGCGTCTATTGCCTCGACGCCGAGCATGGGCACGACATCGCCGTTGGGGGACTCGAACGAGACAGCACCCAGAGCCAACAATTCACCTCGGACCGCCAGCGTTCGGCGGTCAACAAGTGGCAGCCCGGCGTCGCTGTGTTCCTCGAGCGAGCCCACCAGACTTGGATCTCGACGGTGAAGGCTTAGGAATCGATGCGAAACGTACCGAGGCTCATCGGACTCCATGGTCGCGATGCTCCGGCGATCGCCTTGTTTGGCGGCCTCCACCAGTTCGTCGAATCTCCGAGAGCTCCAATTCTCGAGAACCTGTTTCCCGTCGGCAGGCAGCGCAGATTCCCCCCCACGTAGTTGTTCGAATCGCTCCCGAGCCTCCTTGAACGCGTGGTCCGCGAATGTCTCGCTACGCACGACCAGTCCATCCCGGACATCGTGCAACCAAGTGTCGATCCGCCGAACGTCGAGATCAGGTGTCACCAACTCAACGGTGAACATCACCAGGTCAGGCGTGAGGTCCAGGATCTCCCGAGCCCACACCGCGGTATCCATTCTCACCGACAACGCCCGCTCCACGAACCCCGCTGCGTCCAATGTCGGCCATGAGAGCTGGCGGTGATCCACTGCGACGAAGTCCGGTGAGTGCAGGGCGAATACCTGGGCCCGATCTCGGTTCCTGATGGCGATGCCCATATCCGCCACTGCCCGCCAGGTATGGGCGAGTTGATCTGGCAGCCTTGCGAGCGTCAGCCGCTCGAGCTCCACCATCGCGTCGTTGAAGTCTTCGGGGTCGAACCGCAAAAGGAACTGCAGCAGACCTCGTTGGCTCGCAGAAGCGATGATGAGCCATTCGCCAGACACGCCGTCGCGCCATTCAACTCCCACCTCCAGCAGTGCGAGCGAATCGCCGCGAGTGGCAACGACTTTGTCGCTATGACTGGACCCACCTTCCAGGTACCGACTTCGCCAGAGTTCGAGGGTCTCTCGTGCGCCAGCGGTATCAGGCATTGAGACAAGCGGACGCCTGTCCGGTCTGCTGAAGTCCGGTTCGACCAGCTGCATCGCGGCCTCAAGGTCTCCCGCAACAACGAGGTCTCTCACCTGCACCACCAACCGCGACGCCGTGTTGTCGAGCACGTCGTTGATCGATGGTTCCGTCTCGGACTGTGTGAGCTCAGGAGCCGCAACTGGCTGAGCAGATGCGACGGCGCCCGCGGTGACCCCCT
The DNA here is from genome assembly GCA_051011515.1 of Acidimicrobiales bacterium. Taxonomy (GTDB): domain Bacteria; phylum Actinomycetota; class Acidimicrobiia; order Acidimicrobiales; family UBA8592; genus JBPCTU01. The sequence continues at coordinate 1,138 of JBPCTU010000567.1, read as the reverse complement.
TCAGCGCGAACAGCCTCGCTGCCTCCGCTCGGGCTTGATCAGAACCCGCATCGTCACCGGCTCCGGCTCGAACATCGGCAAGTACACGACATGCGTTGGCATGGTCCACGACTATGTCGGTACTGGCACCGAGTGCCGCCGCCTCCTCGGCCAGCTCCAGAGCTTCGGCCCAACTACCCCGCGCCGCCAGGATCTCGGCGTGCGCGGATCGAGCGGTAATCGCTGTCTGAGTGTTCTGACCGGCCAGCGCGTCGCTGTCCGAGGCCAACGCCTCTGCCTCGTCCAGCATCTCTTGTCCCAGGAGGGACTGGGCCAGATACGCCGCTGCGAGTCCGGCGTCGGCGCCGATGCCCATCTTGTCGAGTCCGCCATACGCGATGCGCAGGTGTTGTTCTGCCGCGGCTGGGTCCCCGGCTGTCAGCTCGACGATGCCGCTGAACAGCTCGGTCTCCATCAGTGATTGACGCAAGCCGAGTTCTTCGGCGGTGTCACGAGCAGTGGACAGCATGGTGCGAGCCGTGTCGAAGCGCCCACGGAAAGACTCCAGCACCGCCTGACATCGGAGCGACGTGGCTTCGACAGCAGGAGACCCCGACGTGATCCTCAACAAGCGAACGACATCTAGGCATCGGCCTCCGGCCCGAGGCACCGGGCTGGGACCCCACAACGCGGCAAGTGGCGCAGACGCCAACACTGCCGAGACTCTTCGCATGTCGTTGGCGTTGCGCGCCGCGGTGAGCGCGAGATCCAGTTCCGCCTCGCACTCCCCAACTCGACCAAGCCGAGCCAACACTCCTGCCCGAACCTGGCGAGCCTTCGCCACACCCGCGTCATCGCCGAGGTCGGCCAATCTCTCAGCGGCTGCGTCGACCGATGCGTCGGCGAACGACAGCTGCGACTGGTCGGTCATGATTATCAGCTGGCCATGGAAACAGGCTGCCCAAGCATCGACTCGGCCGTCACCGGACGCCGCGTCCAACTCGTTCAGAGTCGCCTGCGCCGCCAGCAGGTCGCCTGACGCGAGGGCAGCCTCACACGCCAACAACAACAGCGGGTCTCGGCCGGCGTCGGCGCCGATGCCCATCTTGTCGAGTCCGCCATACGCGATGCGCAGGTGTTGTTCTGCCGCGGCTGGGTC
>JBPCTU010000566.1:0-2855 GCA_051011515.1 Acidimicrobiales bacterium | reverse complement strand
CGCGCTCACTTCACGCTGGCAGAACGGGTTGTTGCTACGCGCGCGGGACGAGCGACGGTGTAGGGCGCCTCTGGCGCAGCCGTTGTCCGACAAGAGTCGGACAACGGATCAGAACAGCTCCGCTTGGACCTGGGCGAAGCGGTCGAGTTCTCGGAGGATCTGTGAGGGGTCCTCCGTCCAGATCGTCAGCACAGCACGATCCACACCCTCTTCACCCAGGTTGGCCAGGCCCTCAGCATCTTCCACCGCGCCCATCACAGTGACGCTCAGAGTCTCAGGATCACGGCCGCGTTCGCTTGCGGCTGCTCTCACCAGGTCGAGACGAGACTTCAGCGAACTCCTGGCAGAGATCGGCATCCACCCGTCGGCCCAGTCGCACAAGTGATCCAGGAGCTTTGGACCCCACCCTCCGCCTAACAGGACTGGTGGTCCGCCCGGCTGGGCCGGCTTCGGGTACGCCCAACTCGGCTCTAGCGCGGCCACAGATCCTGCATGGGTGGCTTCGTCCTGGGTCCACAGGGCGCGCATGATCGCGACGTTGTCGCGTGTCAGTTCCCGGCGAGTGTCGAAATCGATGCCGTGGGCTTCGCATTGTTCGCGGTTCCATGCAAACCCGACTCCGAGAACCACGCGACCCCCTGACAAGTGGTCCAGGGTGGCCACCTGCTTGGCCAGCCAGATGGGGTCGTGCTGGGGCACGAGGTTGACCGCAGTGCCAAGCCTCAAGGTTTTGGTGACGGCCGCCGCCATCGACAGCGACACGATCTGGTCATTGATATGCCAGTAGTAGTCGGGTAGATCCTCGTCGCCTGGTTGAGCGCCAGGCCACGGCGATTGGCGGCTCGCAGGGATATGGCTGTGTTCGGGCAAGAACAGCGACTCGAATCCTCGGTCCTCGACCTCTCGAGCTAGCTCGGCTGGAGGCATCGTTCTATCGGTGGGGAAGAGTGTGATGCCGAGCGCTGGATGGGTCATGACCGGACAGTACATCGCCGGCAGGCTCGAGTTGCCCGCTGTGGGTGCCCAACCTGGACCCAACGGAGAGCCATGGGCCCGGGCCTAGGATCAGTGGCGATGGCGGCCCTCGAGATCCTCCTGTTCGCGATGGGCTTCACGATGGCGGCCGCCGTCGTGTTGTCTGCGGTGAGGACCGTCGCGGTTCCGCGCGGTGAACAGGTCCTGTTGAGCAAAGCACTGTTCACGACATCCAGGCACGTGTTCCGAGCGATGACTCGTCTGGCGCGTACGCCCGAAAGCAAGGAGGCGTTCCGCGCGCGTATGGCGCCAATGACGATGTTGTTGATGCCTTTCGTGTGGGCACTGGGAGTCATCCTTGGTTACTCGCTCATGTTCTGGGCGCTGGGGGTTCGTCCGTACAAGGACGCTTTGGTTCTTTCGGGTTCGTCGTTCACGACTCTTGGGTTTCGGTCCACAACCAGCTTCGTCGAGATGCTGTTGGCCATCTCCGAGGCGCTGCTCGGATTGGGTTTGGTCGCGTTGCTGATCAGCTTCATGCCGTCGCTGTACGGCGCTTTCAGCCGACGAGAGGCGTTGGTATCGCGCCTCGAGGTCAGGGCAGGCCATCCGCCGAGCCCCGAGGAACACATCCTCCGCGCCCACCGGATCGGATGGCTCGAATCTCTGGACACGTGGGCCCACTGGGAACAATGGTTCATCGAGGTCGAAGAAGCCCACACCACCTATCCAGCTCTCAACTTCTTTCGATCCCCTGTACCGGGCCGGTCCTGGATCACCAGCTCCGCAACAGTTCTGGACTCGGCGTCGCTGATGCAGTCCACAGTGGCGGTTCCGAACTCTGCGGAAGCGAGCCTGTGTATCCGCGCTGGTTACGTCGCACTTCGACGGATAGCGGACTACTTCGAACTGGATCATCCGCAAGATCCCGGCAGCGGCGATGCGATCGCAATCAAACGTTCAGAGTTCGATGGAATTTGTGATCGCTTGGCTGCCGAGGGTGTGCCGATAGTGGAGGATCGCGATCAGGCATGGGCAGACTTCGTGGGTTGGCGCGTCAACTACGACCAGGCGTTGATTGCCATCTGCTCCATGGTCGAAGCGCCTCCGGGCACATGGACGACCAAGACGGCCTGAACTGCATCAGCTGCGGGAGTTCCCGGAGCGGGAGTGTGTTGTCTCAGCAGCTCTGCTGCAGCTGCTATTGCACCAGGCGCCGTGAGGGATGCGAGTCGAAGCCGCTGTCAGCGACGTCCCTCTAGAACTAGCGCCGACCAGCCGGTGTCGGTTGAACCGTGGTCGAGCTCGAAGACCGCCGGCGAGAACAAGAACCCCTGGGCCATGTCACAACCCAGGTCCCGGAGCAGCTCGAGCTGTTCCTCGGTCTCGACTCCTTCGGCCACAACCCGCTTGCGCAGTGTCTGGGCCAGCTTGATCATCGTCGCCACGACTGCATAGTCGTCACCCGACCTGCCGATCCCGCTGATGAAGGAGCGGTCGATTTTCACCACGTCGACAGGCAACACCTTGAGGCTCGACAGTGACGAGTAGCCGATACCGAAATCGTCAATGGCGACCTCGATGCCTCGATCGCTAAACGCGTCGAGGGCTTCCATCTTTGGCACCGGGTCGGTGGAAAGAACGTTTTCGGTCAACTCGACTGCCAACGACTCCGGGCCGAGGCCGTACTTTGAGAGCGCGGCATCGATTGTGTGCATCAGCGCAGGGTCGGCGAGTTGTCTCGCAGACAGGTTGACCGAGACCCTGGTCGGGTTGCCCTCGTCCACCCACGTTTTGGCCTGCCGGCATGCCTCACCGATCACCCACGCCCCGATCTCTTCGATGAGGCCGGTCGCTTCGGAGATGGGGATGAACTCCGA
>JBPCTU010000565.1:0-2607 GCA_051011515.1 Acidimicrobiales bacterium | reverse complement strand
GGGAGAACTCGGCGAAGACATTGCCCTCGGCGAGGGGATCTATCGCACGATCGATGATGCGGTCGCCGCCGCCAAACGAGCCCAGCAGGTCTATGCCGAGATGGGGCTCGCCACCAGACGCACGATTGTGGACGCCGTCCGCCGAGCAATGCTCGCTGAGTCTGAGAATCTCGCCCTGCTGGCGGTAACGGAGACCGGCCTCGGTCGCTACGAAGACAAGGTCCAGAAGAACCGGCTCGTTTCTAGCAAGACGCCGGGCCCGGAAGACCTGGAGCCACACACCGTCACCGGCGACGGTGGCATGACCGTGACCGAGTGGGCCCCGATGGGACTCGTCGGTTCGATAACACCGACCACCAATCCGACCAGCACGATCATCAACAACAGCATCGCAATCCTCTCTGCGGGTAACGCTGTTGTCTACAACGTGCATCCCGCAGCCAAGGCGACGTCTGCCGAGAACATCAGGCTGATCAACCGGGCGATCGTTGGGGCCGGCGGTCCACATGACCTGGTCACCGCCTGCAACGTCCCGACCCTCGAGTCTGCCAAACAGCTGATGGAGCACCCCGACATCAGGGTGCTGCTCGTGACTGGCGGCCCCGGAGTTGTGAAGGAGGCGATGAAGACCGACAAGCGAGTCGTCGCCGCCGGTCCCGGCAATCCGCCCGTCGTCGTAGACGAAACGGCAGACATCGAGCGAGCTGCTGCGGCCATCGTGGCGGGAGCGTCGTTCGACAACAACGTCATATGCACAGATGAGAAGGAAGCGATCGTCGTCGACAGCGTGGCCGATCGGCTGGTGCGGGAGATGGGCAACAGTGGCGCATACGTGCTCAAGCAGCACGAGCTGGCCAGGCTCGAGCGAGTGATATTCCGGGAGATGGGCCCGCCCAACAAGCCGGGCAAGATCAACCCTGCCTTTATTGGCAAAAACGCCTCCGTGATTCTGAGCGAGATCGGAGTACAGGTTGACGCCGACGTCCGCCTGGTTGTCGCCGAGGTGCCCAACGAACACAACCTCGTTTGGACCGAGCAGATGATGCCGGTATTCCCGGTGACACGGGTGCCCAACGTCGACGTAGCGATCGCCATGGCGGTCAAAGCCGAACACGGGTTCCGCCACACCGCAGGGATCCACTCATCGAACGTTGACACCATCACCCGGATGGCCCGAGCGATGAACTGCTCGATCTTCGTTGCCAATGGCTCCTTCTTCTCGGGGCTCGGCCATGGCGGCGAGGGGTATTCATCGTTCTCCATCGCCAGCCCTACCGGCGATGGCCTCACCCGACCGCGCACCTTCTCCCGCCCTAGGAGAGTCAGCGTGGTCGGTTCGATGCGGATCGTCTAAGTCGTGTCGTTCACCGCCGCCATCGCTCTCCTCGAGTTCGGCTCGATCGCAGCCGGGATCGAGGCGGGCGATGCGATGGTGAAGCGGGCGGCTCTCGAAGTGATTCGTACCGGCACCGTGCAGCCGGGCCGCTATCTGGTCCTTGTTGGTGGTGAGGTCGGGCAAGTAGAGGAGGCACTGGCAGCTGCAGACGCTGTGGCAGCAAGCCACGTGGTCGATCGCATGTTTCTGCCGGACCCCCACCCGCAGCTGGCGACCGGGCTCACCGGCACCCGTGAGACGGGAGATGGCGAGTCGCTCGGGATCATCGAGACAGATTCCGTTGCCGCGATCATCCGGGCCGCCGACGCCGGCCTCAAAGGTGCTTTGGTCACCCTGCGTGAGATCTTCTTGGCGGACGGGCTTGGCGGCAAGGGCTACCTGCTCTTCAGGGGTCCTCTCGTCGAAGTCGAGGCCGCTGTCGAGCTCGGAATCGCCCGAGCCGGCATGGGTCTCATCGGATCCAGAGTGATCGCACAATTGCACGACGAGATGCACGAGAACCTGGCCGCGGCAGGCAGGTTCTCAGTCAGGGTCGGGGAGTAGCCATGCACCTCGGGCGAGTCGTCGGCACAGTGGTCGCCACAGAGCGGACGCCGAATCTCGACGGAGTGAAGTTCCTGATCGTCCAGCCGCTCACCAGGGATCTCAAAGACAGGGGCCGGCCGGTCGTCGCCGCTGATGGTGTGGCGATGGCCGGTCCGGGCGAACTCATCTACTTCGTCGGCTCCCGTGAGGCTGCCCAATCAATGCCGGAGCCGTTTGTACCGGTAGACCACGCCATCGTTGGAATAGTCGACCAGCTCAGCGTTGCGGACCTCCCCAAGAAGAAGCGGGCTACAAAGAGCAAGGCGAAGAAGTGAAGCTGGCTCTTGTGTCCGGAACGGTCGTCTCGACCATCAGTGCTCCGGTCTTCGACCACCAGCGCCTTCTGTTCTGCGACTACCTCGACCCGAACGGGGAGCCGAGTGGCGACTACGTGATCGCCGTCGACGTTGTGGATGCAGGGCCGGGCGAAACCGTCCTAATCATGGACGAAGGCACTGGCGCCAGGCAGATACTCGAGCAAACTGTGGCGCCTGTGCGCGCAATCGTTGTTGGGATAGTGGACGCCTACTAGGGCGCGAACGGCGTGTGCTCGCGCCTGCTGACACCCCCTTCCTGACGGCCTGCGGCCGCCTGTCCCCCATACGGGTGGACCGACAAGGCCTGCG
>JBPCTU010000564.1:0-7168 GCA_051011515.1 Acidimicrobiales bacterium | reverse complement strand
ACTGGGGCTGACGCGATAAGTCATGGTGCAGCCGGCAAAGGAAACGATCAGGTTCGTTTCGAACTGGGCGCATATGCATTGGCGCCCGACATCGTGGTCATCGCTCCGTGGCGAGAGTGGGATCTCGGGTCACGCGAGTCGTTGATGAAGTATGCAGAGGAACGTGACATCCCGATCGAGATGAAGCGGGGGACGAAGTCGCCGTTCTCCATGGACGCCAATCTCTTGCACATCTCGTTCGAAGGGGGCCCGCTCGAAGATCCGTGGACAGAGCCGCCGAGCGAGATGTGGCGCTGGTCCGTGAGCCCGGAGATGGCCCCCAACGAAGCAACCTACGTCGACCTCACCTACGAACAGGGTGACATCGTCGCGATCGACGGCAAACCACACACGCCTGCGGAGGTACTGGCTGAGTTGAACCGGATCGGTGGGGCGAACGGTGTCGGACGGCTCGATATTGTCGAGAACCGTTTCGTCGGCATGAAGTCGAGGGGGGCCTATGAGACACCTGGGGGGACGATCATGTTGAGGGCCCACCGCGCCATCGAGTCGATCACGCTCGATCGAGAGGTGGCCCACCTGAAGGACACGCTGATGCCCAGATACGCCGAGCTCATCTACAACGGCTTCTGGTGGAGTCCCGAGCGCGAGATGCTGCAGGTAGCGATCGATCACAGCCAGAAAGCAGTGAACGGTGAGGTCCGGGTTCGGTTGTACAAGGGCAACATCGACATCGCGGGCCGCCGGTCCGACGACTCGTTGTTCGACGAATCAATCGCCACCTTCGAAGAAGACCACGGCGCTTACGACCAAGCCGATGCGGAGGGCTTCATCAAGCTCAACGCACTGCGGCTGCGCAACCTGGCACGCAAACGCGGCGGAGGCGGTGGCGGTGACTGACGAGTCCGGCGACTCGGTGTCGGCCGATGGCGGTTCGGGAGGATCGAGCCACCTCGAGCTCTGGCATGGCCGGTTCGCGACAAGCCCGGCGGATGCGCTGCAGGCGTTGAACGACAGCTTGCCCTTCGATCGTCGGATGTTCCGCGAAGACATCGCGGGGTCCGGGGCTCACATCCGCATGCTTTGTGACGTAGGGCTGCTCAGCAATGACGAATACGACGAAATCAAGAACGCGCTCGGCCAGGTTGAACGCGAGCTGCTCGACGGGTCGTTCGAGTTCGCACCCAGCGACGAAGACATCCACACCGCGGTTGAGAGGCGGGTGACCGAACTTTGTGCTGCCGGTGAGAAGTTGCATACCGGGCGCAGTCGCAATGACCAGGTGGCGACCGACCTCCGCCTCTGGACACGCACCGCGATCGGCGAGGTCGTCGAACTCGTTCTTGCGTTTCAGCACACGTTGATGGCGAGAGCTCGCGATGTTGGTGATGCCTACGTCCCGGGCTACACGCACCTACAACAGGCCCAACCGGTCGCCCTCGCTCACCACCTCTTGGCCCACGGCTGGGCTCTCAGCCGTGATGTCGACCGCCTCTTCGACGCCAGAAGGCGTACCAATACCTCAGTCCTCGGAGCCGGTGCCATGGCGGGGTCATCGCTGCCGATCGATCCCACGATCACTGCCAGCGAGCTCGGGTTCGGAGCAGTATTCGACAACAGCCTCGATGCGGTCTCGGATCGAGACTTCGTGGCCGAGACGCTGTTCGGTCTGACGCTGCTGGGAGTCCACCTCAGCCGCCTGGGTGAGGAGATAATCATCTGGTCGAGCACTGAATTTGGCTTTATCGACCTCGACGATGCTTTCGCTACGGGCTCCTCGATGATGCCGCAGAAGAAGAATCCCGACATCGCAGAGTTGGCGCGCGGTAAGGCGGGCCGCCTGTTGGGCCACCTCACGGGTTTCTTGGCCACCCTCAAGGCCCTCCCTTTGACTTACAACAAGGATCTCCAAGAGGATAAAGAACCGCTGTTCGACGCAGTGGACACCGCGAAGCTGACATTGCTTGCGCTAGACGGCTTGGTCTCGACGATGACGTTCCGGACCGATCGAATGGCCTCTCAAGCGGATTCGCCGTATGCCTCGGCAACCGATCTCGCGGAGTGGATGGTGGCCGAAGGAGTTCCGTTCCGAACCGGTCATGCGGTTGTCGCCGACCTCGTGCGGAGGGCCCTTGACGGTGAGGCGAGCCTTGAAGATCTTGTCGTGGAGCACGAACTTCTGGGCCCCGACGCTGCCCAGTTGTTACAGCCGGGCGTTTCGGTGACCAGGAGAACGAGCCGGGGAGGTGGCGCGCCGGCCGCTGTCGGGCACCAACTCGAACGTTTCGAAGAACGGCTACGCGTCGATAGCGAACGGGTGAAGCCGTGACTTTCCAGCACGCTGTCAGAGCCCGCTATGTCGACTGTGACATGTAGGGAATCGTCTACAACGCTCATTACCTCACCTTCGTCGACGACGCCTTCGACTGTTGGCTGCGCGAACTCAACCCGACTTTCGAGACTGCGCTTGGTTGGGAGGTCATGGTCAAGCGGGCCGAGATCACGTGGTCCGGGCCAGCAAGGTTCGGGAACACAATTGAGATCGGCTGTGCTGTCAGCCGCTGGGGAAACACCAGCTTCGACGTGGCGTTCTCGGGCGCCGTTGGTGACGACGAGGTGTTCGAGAGTTCGTTGACGTACGTAGTGGTCGATCACGAGGACTTTCGTCCGATGCCGGTCCCCGACGCGCTGCGGTCTCATCTGGGGGGTTGAGCCAACCGTTGAACCGGAGACTTGGACGGGCGTTTTTCGACCGTGACCCGTTGGAGGTCGCACCGGACTTGTTGGGCAAGGTTGTCTTGGCCGGCGAGAGATCTGGGTCGATTGTCGAGGTGGAGGCGTACCGGGGGAGCGATGACCCGGGGAGCCACGGTTACCGGGGGGTGACCCCGCGTACCGAGGTGATGTTCGGGCCGCCCGGGCACCTGTACGTGTACTTCAGCTATGGAATGCACTGGTGCGCGAATGTCGTTTGTGGTCCGCCTGGAGTGTGTGGAGCGGTGTTGATACGCGGGCTCTCACCCCTGACAGGGTTGGCAGGTATGTACACGGCGCGACCGAAGGCGAAACGCGATCGGGACCTCTGCAGCGGACCGGCGAAGTTGTGCGCTTCGCTCGGCATCGACGGTAGACACAACGGCATCAACCTGATGGGGTCACAACCACCTGTCGAGGTGAGAGATCGTGGTGTCGAGGTGCGAGATGCGGCCGTGAGCACGAGGATCGGGCTGGGTGAGGGCAAAGGCCAAGAGCTGCCATGGCGCTTCTACGTCGCTGGTGACCCGAACGTCTCAGCTCGCCCCCGCTGAACTGCGCGCCCAGAAGGGTTCTGCCAGCGTAAAGCGCGCACCCGCGCTCACTTTACGCTGGCAGAACGCACCGACGGCTCCGACGACGGTGGGCATCCGGCACCGTCGCTCCTCGCGCGGCTTGACTGATGGCATGTTGGAACTCAGTTTCCGAGCCCCGCGACCCTCGGGCACCAGCCCGCTCGAAACAGCTCGGGCAATCGTTGCCGGTGTTCCGTCTACGAGCCCCGAGTCCGAGGTCGCCAAGGGCCAGATCCTCGACTTCATCGCTGATCACCCGGACGCGCTCTATCGCTCATGCCTCGCCGGGCATCTGACAGGGTCGGCCCTGGTAGTCGACAACGCAAGGGAACGGGTCCTGGTGATGTTGCATCGGAAGCTGGGTCTTTGGCTTCAGCCTGGCGGTCACGCAGACGGCGAGGGGAATCTGGCCGCTGTCGCGTTGAGGGAGGCGGAAGAGGAGACCGGAGTAGCGGAGCTTCGAGTCGCCGATCCGCCGGTAGATTGCGATGTCCACCGGATCCCAGCGCGGGCTTCCGAGCCCGAGCACCTGCACCTCGACGTGCGATACGTGGTTTTGGCCCCGGCTGATGCCGAGGCCAGCGGAAACCACGAGTCGCGAGCGCTGCGATGGGCCACGCTCGGACAGCTGGACGAGCTTGCAGGCGACGAAAGTTTGCGGAGACTCGCTCGCGTAGGGCTTCTGGCCGCTCAGTCGCTGCCTGTTTCTGGGGCCGGTGACTGACCGGGTATGCGCGGACCCGGTTCAGCTGGGTAGCTCGGCCCACTCAGCTGGGCAGCGTCGCCCTGGATCGAGACGTGGATGATGGCATTCGAGGCTCAACTCCTAGCTTGGCGCTAACAGGCTGACGACCGGCGTCGATGGGGCCCTCGACAACACAAGGGACGAAGCGATGAGCCCCACGGTGCTAGTTGGTCGCCTGACCGTGGGTGTAGCTAGTGGCGAAACCGACGTCCTCCTGCTGCGGCGGAGGCTGCCATGGCACTACGAACACAGCATCAACCAAGACACGCGAAGCCGGTATGCGGGGTCGCCTGGTGCTCCGACCCGCGTTGTGGTGTGCCGGCAACCCGACCCGCTAGTCGTGAACGCCGAGTTGAACCGGTGGCTCAGCCTCTGATGATGGGTTGATCAGACGTCGCCCGGGGCGATGCAGGAAGGCATCCGGTTGATGGTGGCGAAGAGATCCAGCGCGGACGTCACCTGATCGCCGTCAACTGCGGTCACTGAGAACGCCTTGTCGATCCCCGCTCTGAAATCAGCAGCGTATGCGAGCCGGTCGCTCAGATATGTCTCCCAATCGGCGAGCCAGCGAGCGACCAACTCCGCGTCATCGCCGCTCTTTGGAGCCTCGGCGCGCAGATCGGCGACCATCAGGCTCAGTATCGCGGTGGTGGTCTCGAGCTGAACGGCGCGATCTTCCAAGTCTCGTGCCGTACTGGCTCCGGGAACCTGGCTCAGTTCCTCCAGAGCGACCGAACAGCTCTCCTCGGCGAACTCCGGGAACGTCGTGCTGTCGAGCTCGTCTGGATGACCTCTCGGGGACCAGAGGAACGCCCAAGTCCAAAACGCCAACATGACAAGTACGAGGACCGCAGCAATGGATCGACCAACGGTCCAGCCCCATCGCCCCTCCTCCACACGAAGTGAATTGCGGCGAAGGTCCTCTTCGAACTGTTGGTCGTCCATGGTCTCGGTCTCGGCGAATGCCCTGAGAACCAGGATCGCCGTGTGTTCAACGTTAAGCCAAGCGGTGGTGATGCGTTGCTCAGACGGTAACTATTTCCACTTGCAATCGCGCCCGACCTCGTATCGTTGGGGGCCGACGATGACAACGGGGGACTCGACCCAATGGCCGATGGGGCCTCAATACTCGACGACCTCGATGCTCGAGGCCTGGTCCAAGACACGACCGACTCCGACGGGCTCCGCTCACTTCTGGGCAGGGGCCCCGCAACCCTGTACCACGGGATCGACCCTTCTGCGCCGAGCCTGCACGTAGGCAACTTCGTCGGCGTGTTGATGCTGCGGCGGTTCCAGGACGCCGGCCATCGCCCGATCGTGTTGGTAGGGGGGGCGACCGGCATGGTTGGTGACCCTGGTGGGCGGTCCGAAGAACGGAATCTGCTCGACGAGTCCACGCTCGAGGCAAACCTGGCTGGGATTCGAACTCAGCTCGAGGGTTTGGTCGACATGGACCACGCAGTGATGGTCAACAACTACGACTGGACCAAAGACGTAGGCGTTCTCGATTTTCTTCGCGACGTTGGCAAACACGCAACCGTGAACCAGATGGTTGCCAAGGACTCCGTACGCTCGCGAATGGAAAGCGAGCACGGGATCTCGTACACAGAGTTCAGCTACATGTTGCTCCAGGCCTTCGACTTCTGGTGGCTTCACACCAACATGGGATGCGACCTGCAAATCGGCGGGTCCGACCAATGGGGCAACATCACGGCTGGTGTTGATCTGATCAGACGTCGCGAGTCGGCGACCGCCCACGCATTGACCTGGCCGTTGATCACCCGTGCCGATGGCCAGAAGTTCGGCAAGTCCGTCAGCGGGGCATTGTGGTTGGACCCCGATCTGACCCTGCCTTATGAGTTCCACCAGTACTGGCTCCAGGTCGACGACGCCGACGTAGCCCGATACCTGTTACAGCTCACCCTGTTGGGCCCGGACACGGTCACCGAGATCATGGCCGAACACGCCGAACACCCGGACAGGAGGGCAGCTCAACGCCGACTGGCGGATGAGGTCACCGAGCTCGTGCATGGCCGCGAAGCAGTTGATCAAGCAAATCTGGCCGCTCAGGCATTGTTCGGCGCCGCCCCGTTGACGCCCGAGAACCTGGAGGCATTGCGGGGAATCGTCCCCGAAACGCTGGTGCGGGCCGGTGACCTGAAGGGGGACGACGTGGTGTTGAGCCTGCTGGTCGCAACCCAGTTGGTCAAATCACGCGGCGAGGGCAGGCGTCTTTCTGGCCAGGGTGGAGTCTCTGTGAACGGCGAGAAGGTTGTGGGTACTGAGCTTCCTGAGGGCTCACTGATCGGCGATCGTTACCTGCTGTTGCAGAAAGGGAAGAAACTCCGTCACCTGGTGGTTGTAGACGACCACTGAAACAGTCTGATCCAGCCTACGTTTCACCTGGTAGCGATGGTTTTTTCACGTACGGTGGAAAATCGTTCACCCGGCGTTGACGTTGCCCGGATCCGTCGGTAGCTTTGATCTTCGGCCCGAGGGACGTGTTCCCGGTGGCCGCGCACGTCCGGCTCCAGCCTTGTGGCTGTCCGGCGGCGGTTCCCAGCCACATTCGTGTGGATGGAGCATCGCTCTTTGAAAACGGAAGAGAGGACGAAAAAAGCCAGTGCGGGCAACGCGCGGGTCTCCTTGGACCTGTGTGTTGACCTTTAACTCGGTCGTTCGGAAGAACGACTAATTCAATTCCGTCACTCGGTTACCCCCGAGTGACACCCGCACATTTAAGGACAACGTGTTCGAACACCCTCTTTCGAGAGGATGGGAGAACTCATTGTTCTGTGCCAGGGAACTCAGCAGAGTTCTAAGGAGCTCAGCTGAGTTCCAAAGTCAGGTGACGAGGAAGCCCCTCCGACCCTGGCTCTCCAAAACGCAGACGTCTCACTCAAGGGTCCGGCTTGCCGGACTTGTGGGACAGAGCAACTGATTTCGACGGCCACCTTCGGGTGACCCGAGATTTTGACGGAGAGTTTGATCCTGGCTCAGGACGAACGCTGGCGGCGTGCCTAATACATGCAAGTCGAACGCTCTCGACCTTCGGGTCATATGAGAGAGTGGCGAACGGGTGCGTAACACGTGA
>JBPCTU010000563.1:0-2693 GCA_051011515.1 Acidimicrobiales bacterium | reverse complement strand
TGGCCATGTGAGCTACTCGGGGCTCAGTAGGTCGAGCGGCCCTTGGCTCTCAACGCTTGGCGAGTCTCGCCGATGGCTGCGTCGTGGATACAACCGCCGTCGATGTCACTACGCGCGAATTCGCGATCCGAATGGGCCAGTTCCTGCGCGAGGTCCGTCAAGAGCGCGGGCTGAGGCTGAGGCACCTCTCGGGAGAGGGGCTAGGGCGGAGCCGTTTGAGGGCAATCGAGCGGGGTGAGGAAAAGCTCGACGCTGCGCTTGTCAGCGAACTCGCCGGACGCTACGGGGCTGAGTTGGAGTGTCTGATGCCGCCCCGCCACGCCGTCGTGCTGTTGGCAACGGGCACGATCTCCGCCGGGGGCGCCGACGAGGCATTCGAACCTGGCGACATCGATTCGCTGCTCGCTGCGTATCTTCGGTTGATTCGCACGCTTCGAGGGGCCAACGCCGACGAGGCAATCGTGCTGCGCCGCGATGACCTGATCGACATCGCAGATCAGCTAGGGCGGCCCCGGCCCGAGATCGTGGACCGTGTCGCGGTGATGCTCGGAGCGACGGGCTCTCAGCGACGGGCCATGGTCGACCTCTACCTCTCCGGGGCATCCGTCGTCGGCATAGCCGGTTGAGTAAGCGGCCCATCGGTCGGACATCGTTGCGTGGGCATGCCACACTTGTCCGCGATGACGGGCGACCGCAGGGGGCCGGCGTGACCGATATGACAGAGTTGGAAGCCGATCTGGATCGTTTGATCGACCGGGACCAAGACGCGATCGGATGCCCGTATCCGCTCTTCTCCGAGCTTCGGGACAAGTCGCCGGTCCACTACAGCGAGAAGTTGGGCGCGTGGGTATGTACCCGCTACGACGACATCCTCGAGGTGCTGCACGACACGGACCAGTTCTCGTCGTCCATGCCTACAGGTCCGTCCAAATTGCCGGCGATTCTCGCCGCCGGGATGGAACAACTGAAGAACGACCCGTCGATGGCCGAGACGTTTTCCAAGGTCATGAAACAGCGTGGAGCAGCGGCTGTCCTCCTCAACGCCGACCCTCCTGAACACCGGCGTCAGCGCAAGGCGGTAAATGGGGCATTCCGTCCCTCGCGGATGCGGGCCATGGAGCCGACGATCGAAAAAGTCACCGATGAGCTGTTGGATGCGGCTGTAGCCGATGGCCAGATGGAGGTAGTCGGAGACTTTGCGGTGGGACTGCCGATGACGATCATCGCTTATGCCCTGGGGGTCGGTGACGAGGACTTGGCAACGTTCAAGAAGTGGTCCGATGACCTCGTCATGCCAGTAGGCAACCCGACTCCGACGACCGGGCAGGTGCGCGACTATCTGGTCTCCAACAGCGAGTTTGCCGATTTCTTCAGCCAGTTGCTCGCGGAGCGACGCGAACACCCGACCGACGACATCATTTCCGACGTTGCCAATGCTGAATTCGATGGCCAGGCACTGAGCGATCCCGAAGCGTTGTCGATGCTGAGCCAGTTTCTGGTTGCAGGCAACGAGACCACGACGAAGCTGCTGACCAATCTGGTGCACCACCTAGCGATCGATGATGGCCTGGAAGCGCGGCTCCGTTCCGATCGTGGGTTGATCGAAGGGTTCATCGAAGAGGCGCTTCGATTCGAGGCTCCAGTAGGTGGACTTTTCCGCCAGGCCAAGGTCGACGTCGAGGTCGGTGGACAACACGTGGCCGCGGGCGATCACGTTTGGGTCCTGTTTGCAGCCGGCAACCGCGACGCCGCAGTTTTGGCCGAACCTGACGACTTCGACCCTGCCCGCGAAAACATCAGGGACCACATCGCATTCGGGCACGGCGAACACTTCTGCATCGGTGCCCAGCTAGCGCGATCGGAAGCCAAGATCGCGGTGAACAAGCTCCTCGACCGGGTACAGAACATCAGGCTCACCGACGATGGAGAGACCTTGGCCTACGAGGACACGTTCGTGTTGCGAGGCCTGAAGGAACTCTATGTCGAGTTCGATCCCGTGCCTATCTGACACGACGCTCAGTCAGTTCTCCTTGGCGTTGCCAGGACGATGCAGTAACTGATCAGATGCCTTGTTGGCTGAGTCGCGCGCGGTTGGCCACCTGGTCTGAATGGGCTGACTCCGGGTCATCGGGACCGGGCATGATGTCTTGTTCCACCACTAGCCATCCCGAGTAGCCCTGGGCCAACAACAGCTCGAGAATCTCGTGGATGGCCACGTCACCTTGGCCCAGAGGTGGAAAGGCTCGACGCGACCAGATTGTCTCGACGGGTTCAGCATCTCTGACGATCCCCTCGATGATCGATCTGGTCGCGTCCTTGAGGTGCACGTGATTGATGCGTGACCCGTAGTCCTGAAGTGTTGACAAGGGGTCTCCGCCACCAACCACCTCGTGGCCGGTTTCAAGGCATAGTCCAATGTCGGTCACCTGCAGCGCTCGGTCTATCTCCCACCTGGCTTCGACGTGGGTGCCGGCTTCCGGATGCAGAGTCGGCTCGAAACCACGGGAGCGGCAGTGATCGACGGCCCGTTGGAGGCCAACCGCGAACCGCTGCCAGCCGGCTTCGTCGAACCCGTAGCTTGGGTCGGTGGCAGCGCGTGAAGGGTTCTGGCGGCGTTTGGGCGACCCGCCATCGGCCAATGTGGGTCGAGGGAGGGGATGGGTGTCCGGTGCGAATGCGAACACGTCCAGTAG
>JBPCTU010000562.1:0-2569 GCA_051011515.1 Acidimicrobiales bacterium | reverse complement strand
GTAATAGCGCTCGAAGCCTCGCCCTGTTGGCCACCGGTCGTATGGTCCGGCCGCCCCCATCTGTTCGGCGGGGGTCAGGTGCCACTTGCCGACTGCATAGCTGTTGTAACCCTCGGGCACGAGCATCTCGCCCATGAATCCGTTCTCGAACGGGATGTTCGAGTCGTAGCCGGGGTAGCCCGTGGCCATCTCCATGATGCAGGCAACGTGGTTGCTGTGATGGTTGCGTCCAGTGAGGATGCAGGACCGGGTGGGTGAACACAAAGCGGTGGTGTGCATGTTGGCGTATCGGAGGCCGTTGTCGGCCAACCGGTCCAGGTTCGGGGTGTCGACTAGCCCGCCGAACACTCCAAGTTGGCCGAATCCGATGTCGTCGAGGACCAGGAACAGCACGTTTGGCGCGTCCTTCTTCGCCCGCACTGGCGAGGGCCAAGACGGCTCGGATTCACTGGAGGTACGTTCGATAACGCCGTTGAAAGGACGGTCTGGTGGGTATTCCTTGACGGTCATCTTGTGCTCCCCGATGTCGATCCACAACCGTGTCAACCCGAACCCACACTCGCAAGCCGAAATCGGCATGCCGGCCGGTCGCTCTCCTGTGGGTAGGACGAGTACTCACCGCTGGTGTTCGGGCGTTGAATCGATCCAAGCGCGGAAGAGCCCTGTACAACAGCCGAACGGCGACCGGCCGTGGCTGAGTTGCACGTGGGCCTTAGACCCAGGATGTGCCGGGGGCCCACAACCAATGCGGGCCGGATTCGACCCTCGTTGTCGGGGTTAGTAGATTCCTAGCGGGTGGAGGGCTGGCGCTGCTCGTAGGCGCTAGTGGGCCCGGTCAATAGCGAAACTACGGTGCCCTCACAGGACTACGTCAACTGATGAGGAATGGGTGAGCCACACAGTGGATGGGCGACTTGCCGAGGACGGTTCGGAACGTGATGGAACCGTGCAACTGCCACGACGCCGCGTGCTCATCCTGATCGAGAACCTGCCGCTGCAACGCGACGCACGGGTTACCCGCCAGTGCAGAGTGCTGCTCGAGGCCGGGTATGCGGTAACGGTGATCTGCCCGGCAAGTGACGAAGCTATGCCAGACGATCTGGAACGCGTGCGGGTCGTCGGCTACCCCACCGGCGAAGCGGCGAGCATGCCGGGGTTCGTCGCGGAATATACGTGGGCCATGTTGGCCATGGGGTTCCTGACGCTCAGAGAGTTTCTCTCACCGAATCGTTTTGACTTGATTCAAACGTGCAATCCGCCGGACGTGGTCGCGTTCGTTGCGGCGCCTTATCGACTCCTGGGTCGATCGTTTGTCTTTGATCATCACGACTTGGTACCTGAGCTGTTCGAGGCCCGGTACGCCGGCAGATATCGAGCTCTGGATGCGGCGGTGCGCGTCGCTGAAGGGTTGGGGCTGCGGCTCGCAACGCGAATCATCGCTACCAACAACTCCGTGCGCGAGGTCAGCTTGGTGCGGGGCGGTCGGGCTCCGAGAGATATCGCGGTGGTCCGGAATGGCCCCGAGGTAGCTCGGGTGCGGGAGGCTCTGCCGAAGCGTGGATCTGTGCCCAGCGACGGCCATCTTGCCGTGTGGCTGGGTGTGATGGGGCCCTATGACGGTGTGGAGATGATCATCGAGTCGCTTGCCATCGTTGTGCACGAAGCTGGTCGCAGCGATCTGCACGTGACCTTGATCGGAGACGGCGAACGGCGAAGTGATATCGAGACGTTGATCGATGATCTCGGACTTCAGGACTACGTCTCTCTCGCCGGCTGGGTTGCTCAAGACGACGTCATGTCGCTCGTCGCCGGCGCCGATGTCGGGCTTGCACCCGACCCGCCGGGACCTCGGCTGGACCATGCAACGGTCATGAAGGTCATGGACTATATGGCCGCAGGACTCCCCGTCATCGCATTCGACAGTCCCGAGACCCGAGTCAGCGTGGGCGAAGCAGGCGTCTTCGTTCACGACTACGACGCGACCGCATATGCCAAAGCGATCCTGCGTCTTCTCGATGACCCAGAGGAGCTCCGCGATCGGGGTGCGGTTGGCCGCGACCGCGTCGAGCAGCAGCTGAGCTGGGAGGTCCAGGCGCAGCGTTACCTCGAGACGATTGCTGACACGCTGGATCAGTCGGCCGGTCGACGCGATCGCCGTTCGATGGCTCAAGCTGCGAATCTCGTTCGCGGCAAGCTCGTTCGCCCGCTCCAAGACCGCCTGCGGTCAGGCGCAGCACAATCGCCAATGCCGCCGGCCCCGCCTAAGCCCAGCGGCTATACGTCCTCGAGCCTGGGTGCCAAACGTCGCCTTCGCGAGTACTCCAACTTGTTGACTGTCCACAGAAATCCCGAGCGCGACGTTGAGGCTGTCGCATCAACCCTGATGCGAGCCACGCGCCGGATCGAAGAGGAACTCGGACGACCGATGAAGGGTTGCCGCGTTGTTGATGTTGGCGCGGGGCAGCGACGGATCGCTGCGTCAGTCTTCGCGGCCGAGAACACAGCTGTTGCCCTGGATGCAGAGGTGGTCCCCCTTCGGCTGACTGCTCGGTCAACGACAGCACTTGCC
>JBPCTU010000561.1:0-2915 GCA_051011515.1 Acidimicrobiales bacterium | reverse complement strand
GGTGATGACCGAGAAGTAGAACGAGTCGACCCAGCTCCAGTCCTCGAGAAATCGATACGTGACGGTGCCCACGATCAGGGCGCCCCCAGCGAGAGCGCCAATCACCCGGGACCCGTTGTCGTCCCAGAACGTCCGCTCCTCCGCAGAGAGATCATGTGATTGCCTGCCGGTCATTGCTGCACCTCGTTGTCCATTGTGTTTTCTGTATGACGCGTCGGCGGGATCGCTGGCACTCCAGCCCATCTTGGTGACGACCGGGCGGGAGAGCCAGTCGGGCAGTTGCGGCCGGCGTCGTCTCGAGACCACACGTCGAGAGCCATCTCGCAGCCACCACAGATCGCGGATCTCTGCTGTACTTGATCCAATTGACAAACGGGGAGACTCGCTAGTGAGCGGAGCAGGCGACATGGGGGAACGACGGGCCTTGTTGATCGGCAGTCTGCCGTTCGCCGATGAGGCTGAAGCAATGGACCAGGCAATGGCAACCCTGGGTCCCTATCTGGATTCGCTGCCAGATGGTGAGATCGGCGAGAA
Organism: Acidimicrobiales bacterium; assembly: GCA_051011515.1. Classification (GTDB taxonomy): domain Bacteria; phylum Actinomycetota; class Acidimicrobiia; order Acidimicrobiales; family UBA8592; genus JBPCTU01. The sequence continues at coordinate 2,381 of JBPCTU010000561.1, read as the reverse complement.
GACCGACTGGTACCCCAAGGGTGATCGCTCCGCCTGGGTACAGACGATCATGGACCGGTGTGAGGCGAACACCACTGCATGGGAGGTCAAGCGAGCCGCGAATCGAAACAGTGATGGGTACGCGGCCAACTATGAATCCGGACCGCGCCTGAAAGGCAAGTTCCCTCCGAAGGAGATGGCCGCGCACCTCGACTTCGGGTGGGCAGAGTTCGCCCGTCGGAGCTACCCGCTGTTCAAGAAACGTCGATCAGAGGCGGGCCGAACCGACCTGAAGTTCCAGGTGGGGCTGCCCACTGCATTCGGAATGACCTTCGGCATCATGTCGCCACTCGACGCCATCCGTTATTCATCAGCCTTCACGAAGCGTCTCGCACAAGAAGCAAACGAGATTCTCGACTTCACCGAACCCGACGAGGTGCGCTTCCAGTTGGAGGTGCCCGGTGAGCTTGCGTTGGCCTACCGCTTGCCATTGTTCGCCGTTCGTTTTGCGTTGCGCAACGTCCTCGACCTGTTGAACCAGGTTCGTCCTGGCGCATCGTTCGGCGTGCACCTCTGCCTCGGCGACCTCAACAACGAAGCGCTCATTCACGCAAAATCGCTCACCAAAATGGTCGGGTTCACCAACGCCCTCATGGAGAAGTGGCCGAGCGCTCACCCGCTCGACTATGTGCACGTCCCGCTCGCCGAGGCCGCCGACCCGCCGCCCATCGATCCTGCGTGGTACGCCCCGCTGGCGGACATGAAGTTACCTGCGGGAGTTCGCTTCGTGGCTGGGTTCGTGCACCCCGGCCGGACCACCGAAGAACTGGCGCAGATCCGCAAGATCGTTGACGACCTACGAGGCCAGCCCGTGGATATCGCGTCCAGCTGTGGCCTCGGGCGAGTCCCCCAGGCCACCGCGGAGCAGCTTCTGAGCGTGACCCGTGATCTTGTCGCGCCAACCCTCTGATCCGGCCATCCGCGACCTATCCCAAGGCCTCGGTCTCGGCTCCGTATGGACGGGTGATGATCTCGAGGTCGTGGCCGTCTTCAGGGTCTTCCCAGTAGACACCTCGACCGCCGTCGTGGTGGTTGATTTGTCCGGGGAGGCGTCTGGTCGGGTCGGCCCAGTGATTGAGACCCTTGGCCTTGATGCGCGCATAGGCGGCGTCGAACGCGGCGTCGCTGACGAGGAACGCGAGGTGCTGTGGGGTGACCTTGCCGTGGGGCCAGTCCGCATAGTCGAGTGAGACGCCGTTTCCCATGTTGACCACAAGGAACACGCCAGCGAAGTCGTGCGGTTGGTCGAGTCCCAGCATCTCGACGAGGTGAGCCGCGCCGCGCTGTTTGTCGGCGCACCAGACGATGGTGTGGTTCAGATCAGCCATGACCCGAAGCTACTGCTGAACGAAGCTAGGCGGACGCTTCCGTGAAGTAGTGGGAGATGAAGTCGAGCGTGTCGATGAAGGCGTGGGAGAGCACCAGCGGCCAGATCTTCCGACCGACAAGCATGAAGGCGATGCCGAACACGAAGCCGATGGCACCGACTCGGATCATGCCTTCGAGGCCTTGATCAACGTGGGGGAGCGCGAAGACAACGCTGCTCCCGATGAGCGCGATCGTCCACGTGAGGCGAGTCGCGCCGCCTTGGAGGTCGAGGAGGCGGTTGATCAAATAGCCACGGAACACGAACTCTTCGAGGAACCCGGCGGTGATCAACATGATCGGCAGGTTCACAAACAGATTGGGAAGGTCGTCGTAGAGGACGTCGAATCGGGTCATGTCGCGTTCGGACACGCTGAGTGCGTTTAGGACCGGATTGATGACGACCACGACCGCAGCCAGAACACCCAATGACACTCCGAGGGCGGTGAGGATCGTTCGCGGCCAACTCTCGGGTCGTTCGGCACCGAAATCCGCCCAGGTGGCCCCGCGACGAGTGCTGAAATGCCACAACAACCCCAACGTCATCACTAGTCCAACGAACGGGAGTGGACCCTGAATGACCGAGACGCCGCCCGGTAGATCGGTCCGATCGCTCTCGAGCAAATCGCTGACGAAGACCGCGGCCAGGAGCGGCATCATCACAATCGTCAGCTCATAAGCGATTGAGGATGCCGACTCGGCCGTTCTGGTCGGCCTCGAGTCGATCGGTCGACTCTCCATCGTTCCTCGGGATGCTTCGTTCTGGGCCATGACGTCGAACAACTTCTGTTGCTGGTGATCTCAGTCTGTTCGTTGACCCCAATCCGCGGAACGGCCAAAAGTCCCCAGCTACCAACTCACCTGAGCCTCTTCCTCCGTCGATTGCCGGCTAGAGCCCCAGCCAGCTGAGTCTCTGCTCAGCTGTTTCTCTTAGTTGACGCCCAAGGTGCGGGTTTGCCTCCCGTGCGACTTCCTTC
>JBPCTU010000560.1:0-4094 GCA_051011515.1 Acidimicrobiales bacterium | reverse complement strand
GCGACAATGACCCTGATACCGACCAGATCATAGATTTCGTCGAACGAGCGGCCCTTCAAAACCATCTTCTCGTAGATGCTCCAGAGGTGTTTCTCACGCCCGGTCACATCAGCGTCGATCAACAACTCGGCCAGCCGTGCTTGCACATCGGAGACGACCTGGGTCAGATAGATCTCCCGCTCGGGCGACCTTGTTGCGACCATGTGATCGATTTCGGCGTATCGCTTCGGGTGTAGAGCCGCGAACGCCAGATCCTCGACCTGGTTCTTGAGCTCCTGCATTCCGAGTCGATGCGCTAGCGGTGCGTAGATATCGAGCGTTTCGGTGGCAATACGTTGTTGCTTCCACTGCGGCAGTGAACCCAGGGTGCGGAGGTTGTGCAGGCGGTCGGCGAACTTGATGATGAGGACCCGGATGTCCTTTGCAACGGCCACCATCATCTTGCGCATGGACGCGGCCTGCTGGGCCTCCTTGGTGTCGAACTTCAAGCGGTCGAGCTTGGTGACACCGTCGACGATGGTCGCTACATCGGCACCGAACTGCGTCTCGATGTCCTCGAGACCAGCACCGGTGTCCTCGATGGTGTCGTGCAACAGCGCCGACGCGATCGTGATGTCATCGAGGCCGAGGTCGGCGATTACCTCGGCAACAGCCACCGGGTGGGTGATGTAGGGCTCACCCGACTTCCGCATCTGGCCATCGTGGTAAGCGAATGCAGATTTGAACGCCGACTCGATCAGCTCGGACGAGGTGCCAGGGTGACGCTCGCCGTAGATCCGGAGGACGGTCGCGATCTCCTCGTCGGGGTCGGCATCGATGCGATCCCAAAGGGACACTCGATCGATTGTCACCATTGCGCCTTCACCTCCTTCTGACGTTCGCCGTAGCCGCTGTCTGTTGTGGGCTGAACCTGTTCGACCGCTTCGGGCACCAGCCCAGACCGACGACAACCCATCGGTTACTCATAACTCAACAACGAGAAGACCTCGAGATCTTCCAGCTTCGCTGCTCCGTTCAGAAACCCGAGCTCGAGCAGGAATCCCAGCCCAACCACAGTTGCCCCACGACCTTGGACCAGCCGCACGGTTGCCGCCGCTGTTCCCCCTGTAGCAAGCACGTCGTCGACGATAAGAACGCGGTCCCCGGCAGCTACAGCATCGATGTGCATCTCGAGCTGGTCCGCCCCGTACTCGAGTTGGTACTCCTCCGCCACAGACTCCCAGGGGAGTTTCCCTGGTTTCCTCACGGGCACGAAGCCTGCCCCGCAGCGGTAAGCCAACGGAGCAGCAAACAAAAAACCCCTCGCCTCTATCCCGACGACCCGGTCGATCGAGTCGCCGCAGTAGTGGTCGGCCAGTGCGTCGACAGCGAAGCGGAAGGCATCGACATTGTTCAACAAAGGTGCAATGTCTTTGAAGACGATTCCTGGTTCAGGAAAGTCGGCAATATCGCGGACGTATTCCCGAAGCCAGGCGGTATCGGCGGCCATGTCGCGAGGGTACCGGTTGAACGGCCACCGCTGGGATCTAGCGCTTGCCGCGTTTCTGCTTTCGCGGTCGCGCAGGTATGGCATCACTCCCGGCCACGGGGCTGGAACCACGCCCGGCAGTCTTGTCACGGCGTCGAACAGCGTCGGACAACCGGTACTGCCGCGAGCCACTGGACTCGGTGGTGGCGGTGCGCTCGCGCAACCAGGTAGCTATGGGAGCAGCCACGAACAGCGAGGAGTAGGTACCGATTGCGAGACCGATCAACAAGGCGACCGCGAACTCCTGAAGCGTTACCGCTCCCATCATGAACGAACCGACGACGAGGACCGACAGCACAGGCAACATCGAGGTGATGGAGGTGTTCAGGCTGCGCATCAGCACCTGGTTGAGCGACAGGTTCATCACCTCTGTGGGCGAGAGCCTGGAATTCGCCAGGCGGTATTCGTTGTCCTTGACCTTGTCGAACACCACCATCGTGTCGTACAGCGAATAACCCATGATGGTCAGGAACGCGATGACCGTGGAAGGAGTGACCTCCCACTGGAAGATCGAGTACAAACCCACGGTCACGAGAAGGTCGTGCGCCACCGCGACGAGCGCGCCGACAGCCATCTCCCATCTCAATCGCAGCGTGATGTAGATCGCGATCACGATGAAGAAGATGATCAAGGCCTGAACTGCCTTGTCGGTGATTTCGTCACCCCATGACGGCCCCGCAGTACTGACTGAGACCTCCGACTCTGCGGCTCCTGTGAGATCCACCAGGACCAGCGTCACCTCTTCGACCCGGGCGTCCTGGGGGTCCAGTTCGACGCGGATACGCAACACATCGTCGCCTGTCTGGATGCGGGCATCGGCGAGCCCGACACTTCGCATGGCATCTCGAGCCTCGTCGGTCGACACGCCGTTGCTCGGTAGCTCCCAAGCGGCGCCACCCTCGAATTCCAGGCCAAGGTTGAGGCCGCGTGTCAAAAGGGAGATGCCGCCGATCAGAGCAATGGCCATGGACACGGCCAAGACACGCTTCCAGTACGCAGGGAAATCGAAGTTCGTGTCGTTGCGGTACATCCGCGACCAAACGCTCATGACCCGTCCTCCGAGTCGACGGGAGCCGACAAACCGTAGAGCCCTGGATGCTCGACCAAGGTCTGACCTCGGGCCATGAATCGGACCACTGGGCGCAGGAAGAAGTAGGTGGCCACGAGGTCCAGGATCGATGCCAAGCCCAGCATGAGTGCAAAACCGCGGACTGAACCCACGGTGAGGAGGTACAAGATGGCGGCGCCTATCAGCGAGGCCAAGTTGGCCCAAAAGATTGTGCGATAGGCGACGGGGAACGAGCGGTCGACCGACGACCTCAACGTCCTGCCGTTGGCTATGTCCTCTTTGAGGTTCTCGAAATAGACAACGTTCGAGTCGAGCGATGTTCCGATGGACACGATCAGGCCGACAACACCCGCCAAGGTGAGGGCCAGGCTTCGCGTCTCGGAAAGGAACGCCACGATTATCCACAACATGGTCCCCGAAACCACGAGCGACATCATGGCGGCCAATCCGAGCAGTCGGTAGTAGGCCAGCATGTAGATGGCGACAAGCGTCAGGCCTACGATGCCGGCGACAACACCCGCCTCCAGCGAATCCTGGCCCAAGGTCGCCGACACGAGTCTGACGCGGCTGCCAGATTCCGGGTCGGTCGGGTCGCCGAACTCGAGAGGCAGCGCACCGAAGCGAAGTACCAGCGCGACATCCTCGGCTTCATCCTGGGTGAACCCGCCCGAAATGGTGATCTGGTCTCGTTGGAAGAAGGGTTGTTGCACTTCTGGCGCCGATACGACGACCCCATCGAGGACAATCCCCAATTGTCGACTCGGACAGGTCTCGGTTGCCAGGTTGCACGCCGCTGCCGCCTCGTTGAACAGGTCGATGCCTTCTTCGCCGGGCCGGAAGATTGGCCGGACCACCCAGTTGAGACCATCTGGGGATGTTGCGTCGGCGTCTTCGAGAGCAGCTCCCGTCAGCATCGTGCGGCCAAGGAGGAAACGACTCAGCACAGTTTCGTTGTCCGGTCCGAGCTGGGGAAGGATCACTGCTACGTCGGCGTCGTCACCTTCTCGCGTCGTGGACTCCATCGAGAACGCCTCTACGACGTCGATGTCTATGTCCTCGCATCCGACAGCGCCGAGCACCGCGAGATCCTGGTCGTCGGTCTGAGCGCCCGCGCCACCCGAGTCCGCGGTGTCGTCTGTGGCGTCGGGGGAGTCCCCGCCGTCAGCAGTGTCGGCGTCTTCGTCACCAGGGAGCGGATCCTGGTCACTCAGGTAGATGCCGAAGGGCTGCGCAGGGACTGGCTCCCCACCGTCGGTGCCGTCATCCGTCGTGGCGTCGCCGTCGTCGGTGGTGGTGTCCTCGATCGGCTCTGCGGGGAGGTTGGCACAGACCGGTCGGAACCGAAGCTCGGCGGTCTGACCTACGACCTCCAGCGCACGCCGTTGGTCTTCGACACCCGGGAGCTGGACAACGATGCGGTCGCCCTGTCTGGTGATGTCAGGTTCAGCGACACCGAGTCCATCGACGCGGTTCCGAATGATCTCCACCGACGTATCC
>JBPCTU010000559.1:0-4139 GCA_051011515.1 Acidimicrobiales bacterium | reverse complement strand
CGGAGACCCGGCGACTGCGGCCTGGAGGCCCGTATCGATCGATTCGCTGTTCTCCAGATAGGGCCAGAACAAGATCACGTGGGTGAGAGCCAGCAGCCCAAGATTGAAGGCTCCGTTCAGGACCCGCTCCCTGCCGGCGGGGGCCAAGGCTGCGCTCGTCAACAACACGACCCCTACGACCAGCAGAGCAACCAACGCCGGTGTCCCCGGTCCACCCCAGTTCGACAGCCCGGCAGCTATCGATGCGGTACCCGAGATGAGCGCGACGTTACGACTGCGGCTCGGACGCAAAGACGCCTGCTTCACCGGGGACAACAGGCCTCCAACGAATACAGCCGCACCGGCGACGATGAGTGTGCTTGGTAGGTCCCAGGTGTTCACGGCGCGTACAACCCCTGTCATGAGTCCCAGGGAAACGGCCAGCAGAGCCGATCGGAGCCGGTCTCCGGCGCGGGCCGCCAGGATGTACGCGAACGCCAGAGACACGGTGAGCCCGACAAACACCATCCCCATCATGTGGGGGTGGAGATCGCCGAACAGGAAGGTGAAGTACGGGAACTCCGTGATGTCGAAGTTCCCCTGATTCACGCGACTCGGGGCCCACCAGTCGAATCGACCCAACTCTGTCCCGGTCGCCCACGCCCAGCTGCCGCCCAGAAACGTCACCACGTGTTCCAAGACTGGAACACCGCTGCCCAGCTCCCATGTGTTGACCGCCTCGAGCCGTGCGTAGTGCAGCCTGATGGCATCGAGGTTGCCGATGCCCATCAACAAAACAACGCCGATCAAGCCAGAGCGGACCGGGATCTTCGAGGCCTCGGTCTCACCAGTTGATCGCCACCGCTTCCTGCTGACGGCGACCATGTTGTGCACGATGCTGAAAGCGGCCGCTGCCGTGATTGCGGCATAGGTGGCCACCCCCAGGTTGAAGGCGACTTCGGGAAGGATCTTCAGGGCTCGCATCGGCACCGACAGCAGGAACCAGCCGAGGTAGTAGTAGTTCATGAAGCCGCCCGCGAACCAGGGGTCGACTGCGGGCAAGGTGTCGGAACGGCCGATCGACGTGAGGTACGCCAGCTCCATGGGTTTCTCGCCGCCGAGGAATGCCTCCCAGAGATCCGGGTTGGCTGACCTCATCCACAACGTGAGGGCGAAGATTCCAAGGAACACCAGTTCGGCGGCCAGCCATGCCGATCGGCCCTTGTCGAACGCGGTGGTCATACGGGTGGAGTTGCGAGCCCACAACACGATGCCAAGGAGTGCGAGGCCGCCGAACACCGCCCAGATCAGCGTGGTGCTGTACGTGGCAGGGCCCCACGCCACCGCGAGCCACACGATCAGACCGGTTGTGAGGAACCCGATGCCCTTGCTCAGGCCGTAGCCCAGGTCCGGTAGACGGGAGAACAACAACGTTGTCCAAGGCAGGACCGCGAACGCCGCTATCTGGAGCCAGACGAGCCAGAACAGCCAGGGCACCGAGGCCACGACGCCGTCGGACGAGAAGGTCTCGTTGAAGGTGGCGCCGGCTTCGGCCAGCGCCTCGTCCTCGGGTCGCAGCTGCAGGGCGTTGCTTGCGGCTTCCTTAGGGACCACATCGGGCGCGATCGAGGCGTGAGCCGGGTTGAGTAGTGCCGCAGCTCGTTCAGGCGACCACTGATCGGTCTTCTGCCAGATCGTCACGGTCGGGTGGTCATAAACCGTGAACGTCTCCTCGGCGAAGTGGTCGGGTATGTCGATGCCGAAGAATCGAGGCGAGTTGCGGAACTCGGCGATCTGTTCGAACCCCAGGCTCTCGTCGAACAAAGCCTGGTAATAGGCGGTGGTGGCCGGATACTTGGCCGGGATACGGGGGATCGAGTCATACAGCCGATTGCTTGCCTCGACTACGTAGTCCACCTGGTCGAGGCCGGCTATGAGCTGCTCTGTCTTCTGCTCGGCCCGGTCGGGCTGGAAAGGATCGAGCGAGACATGGGTGAAGGACCAGCCCTCCGTGCCGGAAACACCGAGTGGGAGGCTGTCATCCCAGATCTGCGACGACAGGACCGCCCCGTCGGGCAGGTTCTCGGCCATCCACACCGACGCCTCGATGCGCGGGTGGGTTTGGTTGTAGACGCCGTTGACGAAAGCGAGCCCCCAAACGGCCGTCAGGGCGACCAGGGCAACCGACACTCCGGCGAGCGCCCGCGAGCGTATTCGCGCGCTTGTCGTCTGGGCCGCGAGGAGCCGCCGGCTGGAGTCCCACAACGACACGATGCCGAAGCCGCCGAGCACGATCGCGACGGGGTAGGCGGGCAGCAGGTACCGAATCAGCGGGTTGAACTGCTGGCTGACGAGCCCAAGCATGATCGCCAGGTACGCCAGCGGCAACAGAAGTACCCACTGCTGATCGCGGACAACCCGGCTGACAGACCGCACGATGCCAACAAGGACCGCGATTGCAAGTGCCGGACCGAGGCCCCACAGAAACGCCGAGCTGAGCGGGAACAACAACGGTGTTCGCCCTATCCACTGCACAACCCACGGCACGTTGCCGCCGCTGTTGACGCCCTCCAGATACTCGAGGTCCTGCGTGAACCGGGGGTCGATGGAAGCGAATCCGTCGAACGTGTAGGGCTGGAAGATCCGGTACAAAACAAAGGTGGCAGCCAGCACGGTGATCCCGGTGAACGCGCCCCACACGACGATGTCGATGGCAGATCGTGACGGGGGTCCGCCGTCATCAACCATCACCTCTGGAGGATCTTGGGTCTGGTCGTAGAGGACCCGGGGGTGTCTGACCTTGGCTTCTCTCGGTTTGATGACGAACAACGAGTACGCCGAGACTGCGAGCGCACCCAGAACGCCGGCAAGGATTCGTACCCACGATCCGGACCCGGCGACGGCCAGCGCCACTCCTATGAATAAGACGGTGCCTCCCAACGCGAAGACGAGGCTGTCGGTGGAGCTGGCCGACGCCCGTCGCTTGCCCGCCTCGAACAGTTGCCTGCTTGTCGCCGCGATGGCGGGTGCGGTCGCCACAAGTATCGCCAACGCAGGGACAATGAGTGCAGCGAGAGCGATGAGTTTGCTCGCAACCGCCAAACCCATGAGTGCGCCGGTTGCAAGCGCGATCCGACTTCGGAGGTCCCCTCGCGCCAGTTTGATGGACATCCACACCGCCGCCGTCACGAAGAACGTGACCCAAGGCTCGGCACCGAAGAAGTGCGCGTACTGGATGTGTAGGGGAGTGAAGGCCAACAAGGTGGCCGCGACCATGCCCGCGCGGCGGTCGAACAGATCCCTACCGATCAGGTAGGCCATCAACACAGTGCCGGTGTCCACGGCCGCCGAGAGCAGGCGGCCGATCAGGTTCGCGTTGTACTGCGCGTCGAAGTCGTCGACCCCATCGGTCCTGAGGTCGATTCCGAAGGCATCCGCCGTGGTCACGATCGCGCCGGCGGGGAACGGTCCGTCGTGGAGAAAGCTTGCTGCGGCCTTCGTGGTGAACAGCGGGAATGTTCCGTATACCCAGGTATCGCGGTGGTTGTAGGGGTTCAGCGACGAGTTGGCACTGTCGAAGTAGGGGCCGATTCCTCCCGGTGCAGAGATGTCGGCGGTGACGATGCTCCAGTACCGCTCATCGGGGTGCTGGTGGGTGCCTTCGTCCCAGTTCAGATTCCATACGCGCAGTACGAACGCGACCAACAGAACCAGTGCCAGGCCGGCTCTACGAGCTGCCGTTGGATGGGCGCGGTAGAACGGCACGACCATAACGGTAGAACCATCGGCAGCCGTGTGGAGTTCGTTGAATGCCTCAGCTGCCGAAGAGCCGCTGTTTCAGCCGCCCGGCCGTGTTGTCTCGAGCTGTTTCCTCGGGCAACAGATGGGGTGCTTCCGACTCCAGCACGTCGATCACCTCGCCGACGCGGGGGTTGACCAGCGCTGTTTCGGCTACGAACACCGTCGGAACGGTCTCGTTGCCCCGGGCCACGGACCGGACCCGTTCCGCGTTGGCCGGGTCTTCCCAGATGTTGTGTTTGTTGATTGGGATCCCGGCCTTGTTGAGACCCCGTTCCAAGGACATGCAGAAACCACAACCTTGTCGCCAGTAGAACTCGACAGCTTCGATCTGGTCGCTCATGTTGCTCCCGTGGCGGCGT
>JBPCTU010000558.1:0-3035 GCA_051011515.1 Acidimicrobiales bacterium | reverse complement strand
GGGACAACAATGCTCGCGACGAGCCGGATCGTAAACCCGACCCTCGAAGTGGTCTTGCTGGCTGGTTCGCCGTCGGCGGACTCCATACCACCTCTCAATCGGCTGCAGCGAGGGCTATTTGAGGTGGTGGGTGGCCTATCGCACCGATACAAGCGGTCTGGAGCGGTCGCGATACAGTCTCACCCGCACACACCCAGGCCGGGAGGGAACATGGCCCGCAGTAACACCGACGACCAACTTCGAAGCATTCCGATCTTCTCAGAGTTGTCGAAGAAGGAGCTCAGGACGGTGTCTCGGCTGATGACCGAGGTCGAGGTGGCCGAAGGTCGCGCGCTGACGCGACAGGGTGAGGTGGGCCGAGAGTTCATGATCATCGTCGCCGGCGACGCTGTCGTCCGCCGGAATGGCCGCAAGATCGCCGAACTTGGACCCGGCGATTTCCTGGGCGAGTTGGCGGTGCTGTCGGGCGCACCCCGCACAGCCGATGTCATCGCGGCATCTCCGATGACGATCGAGACTCTCAATCGGCGCGAGTTCATGAGCTTGCTCGACGAGAGTGCGGGAATCGCGAAGAAGATCCTCATCGGCGCGGTCAAGAGGCTCAACGACTTGGACAACTCGAAGACCGCGTAGCGGCCGTTTCAGCTGTCCTGGACGCCTCAAGGCGTACCTGATTGTAGAGAAGCCCTCCCTACTTGCCGAGCCGGCGAGATCGTGCATAGTGTGCGTGGTCCGATGTCTTTGCAGGTTGCCGTAGGGACCTATGTGGTCGTCCACGCTATGAGCGTGTACCTGCTTCGCGCGTCCGGTGTGTGGGCGATTCTGTTCGGCCCGATACTCAGCTTGACCCCCGAAAAGACCCACGACCCACTGCGACAAGCGCCCCGAGGCTGGATCGAGAACCACGCCTTTTGGGACCTGGCCGAGGAAGCGCCGCCAGAAGCGGATGCCGAGGTCGCCTTCTGGGGCAACCGCGAAGCCCAAGCCGGCTAGCGGAACCTTGCCTGGCAACCCTCCGGGTTGCTGCGGAGCCGCAGAGCAGCCAGAGGCCCAAAGGGCCGAAGCTGCGACTGCGGTACGGAACTGCCAGCGTAAAACGCGCACCCGCGCACACTTCACGCTGGCAGAACACTCGAAAACACGACCGCGTCGCTGCCAACGCCCGAGTCCATCTCGCCCCAGCTCCGACGGACGAGGAGCGGAACCCGCCTGGCAACCCTCCGGGTTGCTCGCGCAACCGCAGCCCCACAAGCGTGGGGTTGCGCGATAAGACAGCACCTGCGGAACAGAACAGCCCCTCTACTAACATGGGGCAGCGATGGATTCGCCGCAGCTCTTCTTCGCATTTGGAGCAATCATGCTCGTCATGGCGCTCCTGGGCGTCGCCCTCGACTGGTTCGGCAAGCCGCTGCGTCACCGCAGATTCGTTCCGAAGGTCTACCGCTTCCCCGACGAGCGTCAACCCCGCCACTCCCAGGTCCGCCAAACAGAATGGAGCGATGCGTCGCTGATTCTGCCTGTTGCGGAACCACCCAACGCGCAATTGGTTCGTTACCCCGACGCCTCGACCGCCGGCGCTGTGGGAGCCGCCAATGCCGCTAGTTCGGCACCATCGGCCCCTCTCCCCCGCGACGTCGGACCACCAACCGCACAGGTACCGGTGGTGGGGCTCGTCCCGGGTATCGAGGGTGATGACCAACCGATCGTCACCCTCGAAGAACTGTCGGGAGACACTAACGAAGCCGACGACCCCCTATCCCACATCGTCACGCTCGAAGACGTCGGGGAGTCGCACGACGCCGACGGAGCCGATGTGCCAGTGGGCACCGATGACGAGGCAAACGGCACCGGCACAGCAACCGAGAGCGTGGACGCCGAGGCTTCGGCTGATGACGCTGCCGCAGTCGAGCAGGCGACCCCACCGGCACAACCCGAGACAAGCGACGTCAGCACCAGCGTCGATGCGGCCAACGGTGACCAATCCGAGCGACCCCGCGGCTGGAACGCCGGCCAATACATCTTCAACTTGACGAACGACGGGAACGAACCCAGCCCCGCGACCGTCAGGACCCGATACTGGAAGAACGTCGCATCAACGGCAGGTGCCGCCATGTTCGGTCAAGACAATGTCGACCGGATGGCAAGCGGAAAGGCACCACGCCGGCTCAACCACCGCAGCGGCAAGAGTGAATCGATGCGGCTACCAACCGTTGGTTATCACGAGAGCGGGGGCAACACACCGGTGCCGCAGTGGCCGGTCAACGAGGTCGATCCGTTCGCATGAAGACCTTGAGCGACGAGTTCCTGGCGGCCGGCACCGACACCATCAACCACCGAGGCCGCATCGTCAAAGCCATCGTGCGTATACCGGTGCGCGATGGGGCCACTGTTCGCATTATCCGCAAGCTCGTCTCGCCCGACCGCCCCCAAGGCCTGAAACTGGGGCTCAATCGTGGCGTTCTGGACGTCAATGGCGTACGGGCCCCCGCAATCACTCTCTGGAGCAACACGAGTCCCGACCACGTCGAGCTAAGTGTGCGTGGTGACCAGGCAAAAACACTCGAACTGTGGAACTGCTGGTCAATGGGAGGCGTCGACACCAGCTGGGTGGGTAACGCCGGCATCGTCACCAAGACCACCGCCACCGGAATGGTCATCCGCTGTAGCGATGGCATCGGTCAGCCCGACTTTTCTGATCTCGAGGCCGAAATCGTCGTCGAGCGCTGACCCTCGTCAGCCCCGTCGTCGAGCGGCCCCGGCAGCCGAACGGCTACAGGGGGGGGGCGTTGTGACACAGGCCTCGCGGCAATCTAGTCTCTTCCTCGCCAGCGGAATCCCCAGCGAAATGGGGTATTTCCTGCGTGGCCCGAGACATTTCGCCCGAGGACAAGGCCGTGAGCAGAAGAATCTTCGCCGTTGCTCTGCTGTTGGCCAACGTTACGTTCCTGGCGGTCGCATTGGCGTGGCGTTCTGACTCACCTGAAATACCGGTGTCGGTCACTTCGACAGACGCGAGCACCCGACCCACCACCACC
>JBPCTU010000557.1:0-7703 GCA_051011515.1 Acidimicrobiales bacterium | reverse complement strand
GCGTGTCCAGCTCGTAGCCGGCGGACTCGATCATGCCGCCCATGATCTTGTGTGACCGCCAGACACTTCCGTAGCTGACGTTGCCGTAGTCGATCAGTCCGGCCGAGTCGAGCTCGCGAGCGACCTCGGCGCAGTCGTGCTCGCTGAGTCCGTCGTCGATGGCCTCGGCACCGGTACGAATACCCACCACGAAGTCGTCACCAACCGCGGCGCGGACACCTCGGACAACCTCCCACGTGAATCGCATGCGGTTGTCCCAATCGCCGCCGTACTCATCCGTGCGATGGTTGGTCTTGGTCGACAAGAACTCCTGCAACAAGAAGCCGTGCGCCATGTGGATCTCGACGCCGTCGAGACCGCCGTCTTGGCAGAACCTCGCGGCACTAACCCAACACTCGGTGACTTCGGCGATCTCGTCGGTCGTCATTGCATGCACGGGTCCGGGTACCGGTGCGGCAATCTCCGACGGCGCCCATGGCGGGCTGCCGTCCATCGGGACGCCGCCCAAGCCGAGGTGGCCGAGCTGCTGGAAGACGCGCATCCCGGTCGGCTCGATCCGGTTCATCAGGCGCCGATAGTCGGCCACTGCCGACTCGTCGTGGATCCTGAGCGTCCCCGTATCGGACCAGTGCACCGATGCTGCCTCGAGGATCGTCAGGCCGACACCGCCGTGGGCTCTGGCTTCGTGATAGGCGATGAGATCGTCGTTGACGCGACCCTGACCGATGTTGGTGCCGTGAGCGGTGCGTACGACACGGTTGTTGACGGTGACCCCACCGATCTGGATGGGCTCGAGTGAAGGCCTTGGTTCGATGCCGCGAAACTATCGGTTCTGCCGCAACGCGACAGGTCGAGCACGCGATCGTTAACCGACCTAGGTTGGAGTTCGGGTGGCCTGAACCCCGACCAGACAGATCGGGTACGGTCAGCGCACGCCTGCGTGTGTGGACGGCGGGCACCCAAAGCGCCACATTTCCCGTAATCAAGGAGCCATCATGTCAACAACAGCCGATAATGGAGTCAACGTTGCCGCGCTGCTCGAAGCCCGCGAAGCCCTGAGCGGCGCACCCGAAGCAGCTCAGTTCAAGTGGCGGACCGAGTGCGAGTGGGTGAACGGGACTCACAGCCACTCGACGGTCGAGACATTCTTCGGCCTGGGCGAAGAGCAAGGTCACAAGACCCAGTTCTCCTATGATGCCGACCACCCCGAACTCTTCGCCTCCGAAGACAACGGCGCGACTCCCGTCGAGTACGTGCTTGTCGGGTTGGCCAGCTGCCTCACAGCCGGCGTCGCATCGGTAGCGCAGCACCGCGACATTCAGCTGCGGTCGGTCAAGGCGACCCTGGAGGGCGGCATGGACGTGGCCGGCATCCTCGGCATCGACCCCAAGGTGCGCAACGGCTTCGACGGCATCACGGTGAATTACGAGATCGATGCTGATGCGACACCGGAGGACTTGGAAGCACTCGTGGCGCAGTCACAGAAGCGCTCGGCCGTATACGACATCATCACCAACCCAACCGCCGTATCGGTCCAAGTCAGCTGAACGCCACACCAAGGGGTCCCTCTGGCGCCGGTAGCGGCGCCGGGGGGAAACAGACCACCGTCGTCATCATCGGCGGCGGCCACAGCGGGCTTGCCATGAGCAAGTGCCTCAGCGACCGTTCCGTCGACCATGTCGTGCTCGAGCGAGGCCAGATCGCGCACTCCTGGAAGACCGAGCGATGGGACTCCCTACGCTTGCTCACCCCCAACTGGCAGAGCACGCTGCCGGGCTACGAGTATTCCGGCGACGAGCCAGACGAATACATGGCGATGCCTGAGCTCATCGAGTTCATCGAGACCTACGCGAGCGTTGTCGATGCGCCTGTCCAGACCGAGACCGAGGTGACATCGGTCAGCTACGGCGATGGCCGATACCGGGTGGAGACCACCCAAGGGCCCTGGATGTGCGAGGTGGCGGTGCTGGCCAGCGGTGCCTGCAACGTTGCCAGCACGCCTGACTTCGCCGACTGCGTCCCAGACGACATCGTCGGGGTCAACCCCATCGAATACCGCAACCCGGAACAGCTCGTCGAAGGCGGAGTGATGGTCGTGGGTGCTTCGGCCACGGGGCTCCAGTTGGCCGAGGAGATCCACCGATCGGGCCGCCCCGTCACGGTCTCGGTGGGTGAGCACGTGCGGTTGCCGCGTGTTTATCGAGGCCATGACATCCAATGGTGGATGGATCGCACCGGACGCCTCGATGAACGCTGGGACGACATCGACGACATCACTCGAGCCCGTGGTGTGCCTTCTCCACAGCTCGTCGGCACGCCAGAACACTCAACCCTGGACTTGAACGCCTTGACCAGCCAGGGGGTCAGGCTCCGCGGTCGCATCGGGATGGTTCGCGACGGCGTGGCCATGTTCTCCGGAGGTCTCAAGAACACGTGCTCTCTCGCTGACCTGAAGATGAACCGCCTTCTGGCCCTGATCGATGAATGGGCCACAGAAAACGACTACGACGGCACGGTCCCGGACTCCGAGGAGTTCGAGCGCACACTGGTGAGCGATGACGTCCCCCTGACCATGGACCTGGGAAGCGGGGAGATCAAGACGATTGTCTGGGCGACGGGATTCAAGCCCGACTATTCGTGGCTCGATGTTCCGGTCATCAACTATCGAGGGCGTCTGAACCACGACGGCGGCGTTGTCGAATCACCCGGCATGTACCTGATCGGGACGCCGTTCCTGCGCCGGCGCAAGTCGAGCTTCATACACGGCGCTTCTGACGACGCCAACGATCTGTCGGACCACATCGTCGAGTATCTGACGTCAAAGAGCACTCGGCCAACGGGCTGAGTCGGGACGACTCCCAACCCGGTCAGCCGGTACCGACGTACCCGAACAATTCGATCTCGCCTCGCAGCGGCAACCCCTCGCGGACACGGTCGCTGGCCAGCGCGACGGCTCTGGAGCGAAACTCGTCCTCACCGATCTGTTGGATCGCTTCGAAAGCGGGGCCAACCGAGGCTGTGCCGCGAGCAAACATCTCGGGGTCGGCGTATTCGAGCACGAACGGCACGGCAACCCTCTCGTCCGGCTCGAACCCGTACTCGGCCAGGAATGCCTCGCCAACGCCGGGTTTTCCCAGCGAGACCATCTCAGCCTGGTGTGCGACACCCTCTTCGGTGGACCACAGGAAGGGCTCGAACATCCACGCCCCTGGTGACCTCTTGACATTTCCCCACACGGTCATTGCGAATCGGCCACCCGGCCGCAGCACTCGCCGGATCTCGTGCATCGCGTCCGGCGTGGTGCCCCATACACCCCTAAAGCTCGTGACCACATCGAAGGAGTCGTCGGCCCATGGCAATGCGTGCATGTCGCCAACCTGGATGTCGGCCTCGGGGCTGCGATTGCGGGCCACGGCTATCAAGCGTGGAGAAGCATCGATGCCGGCCGTGGTCGCACCCCGCTGGCGTGCGAGTTCGAGCGCCAGGCCTGCCCCACAGGCGACATCCAGTAGGCGGTGCTCTGGACCAACCCCCAGGTGATTGAACATGAAGGAGTACTCCCGCATGTTCGCCGGTTCGGCGATCGTCGCAAAGTCCACAGCCTTGCGACCCCAACCTTCGTCGACCATCTCCCAGCTCACTTGACCTGCGATCCTCCACTAGGCGGCTTGGATGAGTTCACGCCTAACGCGCTCCGTCGCGAGACGATACCCGTTGTTGCTTGCCTCGACCGATCAGCGACGGGGAACGATCTTCAAGACTTGCCCAGCCCAGTTGGTCGCGTACAACTCACCGCTGTTGTCGACCCCGAAGCTAGTGACCTGGCCGATGTCGAACAGATCCCCAGACCAGTCCCGCTCTTCAGTCGCTTCACCGTCGACATAACGGAAACTGCGTACGAACCCCGTACACCAATCGGCGTAGAGGTAGTGGCCGGTCAGCTCCGGGATGGCTGGCCCTCGGTACACGTGACCACCAGTCACCGAACACCCCTCGGCATGGGTGTATTGGACCACCGGGGTGGTGAGCCCCGAGGGATCACAGTCGGCCGAAAAACACTGGTCGCCCTCCATTTGTAGCCACCCGAAGTTCGTGCCCGCGCCGTCGAGACCGACGACGTTCACCTCTTCAAATGTGTCCTGCCCGACGTCACCCACATAGAGGAACTCATCGACGGGATCGATAGAGAAGCGCCATGGATTCCGTAACCCGTTGACCCATATCTCGTTGCCATACGGGTTGCCGCCGGGGACCTCGTAGGTGCCAGATGCAGTGACATCGAGGCGCACGATCGACCCCAGAAGGTTGTTCGTGTCCTGCGCCGTTGTGCCGCCGCTCCCCCCGTCCCCCAGCGCCAGGTAGAGGAACCCGTCGGGGCCGATGACGATCATGCCGGCGTTGTGGCGCTCGGCCGGCTGCTCGACGTCGAGAAGAACCTGCATCGTGTCGGCATCAACTGTGGTGGGGTCAGTTGCGGTGAACTCCGCCAACCTGCTGTCTCCGTTGGTCATCGTCCAGTAGGCAAAGAATCGGCCGGTGTCGGCGTAGTCAGGCGCGAATGCGAGGCCGAGCAAGCCCTGCTCGATGCTCGACGACAACAGCTGATCACGAAGATCCAGGAACGGCGCAGGAGCGACTGCACCGTCTGCAACGAGCCTCACAACTCCTTCACGTTCGACCACGAAGAGCGCGTCGGTTCCCGGCGCGCCGGTGACCAGAACCGGCTGGTCCAACCCACCGACGACCAGCTCGGTCTCGAGGCCCTGGAGTGGTGGTGGCGCGGTTGGGGTGGGCGACACCGGTGTCGGGGCCGTGGCCGGGGAGGCCGTTGGCGCTGGTGATTGTGGAGACGGCGATGCCTGCCCGTCGTCAGTTGCCTCCGCTGTCGCTCCCTCGTCGAGGCCCGACCCGTCGGTATCAGGCTCGGTTTGCCCAGCCGGCTGGACCGTCGGCGTGGCCTCGGGGTTCGATGCGCTCGGCGCGGGTGAGTCGCCGCCGCAGGCCGCGAGCAATACCGTCAACGTCACTCCAATGGCAACCAATCGCGTCGGTACTCGCCGAAAACGTTCCAGATGATCCATCCTGCTCCACGTGAGTCTGCCTCGGCGATCTGTGCCTGGACTTGCGAGCCGTTGTAGAAGAAGCCCTGAATCCATGGCCGGACAAGGGAATCGGGCGCCAAGCGTGGTTCACCCTCATCGAGCGCAAACGCGATTACCGGGCCCGGGTGATCGTTGGGGTCCTGGAAGCCGAGCCAACCAGGGCTGTAATGACTCGGGTAGAGCATCGGACTGACAGCGTCGACGACCGCAGAGATCGTCTCGGGAGTCTGTCCGAGACGTTCATCGGTCTCGCTCGACATCACGATGCCGAAGATCGCCGCTGAGATGCCGCATCCGTGGGCGTGCAGCCGACTACGAGCCTCATCGAGGAATGCGCTGATGACCGCGGCTCGCTCGGCTTCGGTTTCTGGCACCAGACCGCGAGCAATCGCGGCGGTCTCCCCCGCCGGAAATCGCACGTAGTCGAACTGGACCTCGTCGAAGCCGAGAGCACACGCTTCGTCCGCCAAGGCCAATGGGTACTCCCAATTCTGGGGATCGGCCGCGTCGATCCAGGAACCGGCGAGCTTCGCATTCGGGTCGGCGGCGGCCCAGAGTGGGTCTTCGAACGTGACGATTCGAGTGACGGTGTAGTAACCCCGCGCCTTGGCTTCGGCTATGTAAGCGGTGGGGTCGTATACCGGGTTCACAGCACCGATCTCGTGAGCAAACTCAACGTCGGTCTCATAGAGGACTTCGTCGTCTTCGTCCTTTGTGTCGAACACCAGCGTGTTGACGACGGTTCCTTCGGCCAGAGCGAGTAGCTGATCGAAGCTCGCAAGATCAGCGGCCACATCCCGGGCGACTCGAAGGCCTTTCACGGTGATGGGCTCGATCTCCAGGGTCAATGTCGGAGCAGTCGATCCGGATGGCGCACTCACGGTCAGGGGTTTCCAAGCAGGGCGACGGACCGAGATCTCGCTGAGGGCCTCGATGTCGGCCAGAACGAACCGACCATCGGCGTCGGTTGTGACCGCGGAGTTGCCAGCAGAGACGACTACCCGCGGGAGGCCAACACCGTTCACCGCAGACACGACGCGGCCCTGAACGTCGACTCGTTCGACCGGCGTTGGCGAAGGCACAGAAGTCGGGGGCGGCGCCGGGGTTGGTGTCTGGGCCGATGTCGGGGTGCCCGAGGAGTCGGAGGTCTCACTGGCGCCGGGAGTCGACTCGTCGCCGATGCTCTCCAGGGAGGTCGAGGCGGGGGAACAGGCAGTAGCCAAGAACCCGCTCAGCGCCAGCGTGGCGAGCATCCTCTTCACGGGATGAGCGTATTGCTCCCGGTCTCAGCCGGTAGGTCGGTCGGGGTGGTCGACTGGCAAGGTCTCGAAGATCTCGGCGTGTGATTGTGTAGTAGGCACCGCGATGACATAGGTGACTGGACCATCCGACTCGCCTTCGATGTGGAGTGCACCTGGTGGTATGACGAGCTTGTCTCCAGGTGCGACCGTGAGTCGCTCGCCGGTTTCGCCATCCTCGATCCAGGTCGTTCCTTCCATCACGTACCCCACTGCTTCGACACGGTGCCAGTGGAGGTGCGGCGGCGGCGTGGGTTGTGAGACGTAGGTGGACGGCCAGTAGCCGTACTCAGAGATGTCCGCCAGAACGTCGGTCAAACCGTTGTGGAAACTCTTGTGAACCCGGATCTGTGGCGCCATCACCGCAGTCTGCCATCGGGACGCCGGGGGTGCCGGTGATCCCGTGATTTCCGGGGTCATTCGCTCGGGGGGCCATCCATGACTGGCGCGAAGTCGTACCGCCACACCGGAAGATCCGGACTGGAGGCAATCCACACGCCACCGCTGTCGCCCGAAGTCAACACGGCACACATTCCTTCGGCCATCTCTTCTGGCGTGCTCATGGTTTTTGCGGCGCGGCGACGATCGTCGGGCATCAGCGGAGTGTCGACGCTGCCCGGGCAGAAGGCATTGATGTCGATGTTCCGCTCCCTGAGGGCGGGCGCGATGCTGCGCACGAAAGCTACGACCGCCGCCTTGGAGGCGCCGTACACGGGGTCGGGCGGTTGTGGCCTGACACCCGCGACCGATGCGGTCACCAGGACTCGGCCATGTCCGGCGGCTTCCATATGGGGCACAGCCGCCATGGTTCCAAACACAACGCCATCGACGTTCACCTTCATGACGTTGTGGTAATTGTCCTGGATCCAAGGGATGGGATCGTCGGCGACACTGGTTCCCCGGGGGCGAGTGCCGACGCCGGCGTTCAGACACAGCACATCGATCCCACCGTGACTGGCCGCGACTTGTTCGAGTGTGGCTTCCCAATCAGCCTGGCTCGCGACGTCGAGAAGGTGGAAGTCGCACCCGATCGAAGCGGCGACCTGCTGGCCGGCGAGCTCTGCGACATCGGCGATTATGACGTCGCAGCCAGCCTCAGCGAGCCGCCGGGAGAGTGCAGCACCGATACCCGAGCCGCCTCCGGTGACGACCGCCACCGATCCGGCCAGTTCGGCGTCAACGACGGCACCTGCAACCACCATGGGCTCAACCTAGCGCCCGATCGTTGCCCAAAGGATCGTTCTGCCAGTGTGGAGTGTGCAACCGCGCACACTTCAAGATGGCAGAAAGGTCTGGTCACAAG
>JBPCTU010000556.1:0-3329 GCA_051011515.1 Acidimicrobiales bacterium | reverse complement strand
GGATCACAGAGGGCGTGCTGGCCGACACCATCTACATCGTCACCGAGTTGTGCGACGGCACGTTGCGCGAGGAGCCGGGTTGGGGCACCAGCGAACCGGGGTTCCAGGCACAACTGGGCGCTGCGGTATCGGGAGTTTCAGCTGGGTTGGCCTACCTCCACGGCCGCGGGTACATCCACCGCGACGTCAAGGCGGCCAACATACTCAGGGCGGGCAACCGCTGGCTCGTTTCTGACTTCGGGCTCGTGCGTGACACATCCCAGCCGGCCCGCCGTCGCCGCTGGCAGGGGACCGCGCCGTACTTGGCCCCCGAAGCGGTCTCGATGTCGGCCGGAGCTCCGGCCGACATCTACGCATTTGGCGTTGTGATCCACGAGGCCCTCACCGGCCAATGGCCATACGCCCCTGTGGTGGAGGATTACGACCGGCCGCCTCTAGCCAGTGGTGCAGCGATCTCGATTTCCGCCGACCTCCCAAGCCCATGGCGAGGGCTCGTGGAACGGTGCTTGTCTCGGGGTCCGCTACTTAGGCCAACCGCGGCCGAGATCGCCCCGCTGTTACCGGACTTGCATGCAGCTGCCACCGTCGCCCCTGTTGTTTCTCCCGGATCTTCGACGGTGAGTGTTGACACTTTGCCTCCAAGGAGCCGTATCTCCTGGGGCCTCCTGTTCTTGGGTGCTTGTGCCCTTGTGGGGGTGATCGTCGCCGCAGTCTGGCTCCTGACCAATGATTGGGACGATAGCGACGACAGCGAGGCAGTCTCCGCACCAGCTCCAGGCTCTGCGACCGGGCCAACCCAGGACTCTCGTGGCCGCCTGGTCATCACATCCGATCTCACCCTTGACGCCGACGTCACCGCCGGCATCGTGGTGGCCGCCAACGATGTCCGCTTGGACTGCGACGGCCATGCCATCGCCGGCGACGGGACCAGCGACCGCGCCGGCATCGAGATCAAGCAGGGGACAGTGGCAGTCACGGTGGCCAACTGTGTTGTCTCGGGCTTCCCGGTAGGAATCGACCTCAACGGCGACAGCGCGACCGTCGAATCCAACTACCTCAACGGCAACGACTACGGGCTTGGTGCGGGATCGTTCAACAACACCATCCGGAACAACGCTGCGGAGAACAACCAATACGACGCGTTCACGATCCAGGGCCCCGGATCCAACCTGATCGAAGGCAACACCATGGACGGCAACGAGAACGGCCTCGTCGTCGAATCCCAGTCCACGGGCAACTTGTTCCGAGACAACACCGCGACGAGGAACAGCGCAGGCTTCCTCGTCGGTGATGAGACGGTCGGAAACGCGTTTGAGAACAACACTGCGACCGGCAACATCGAGGGCTTTGCGGACTACACCCGATCAGGTGAAGGCGACGCCGGGACAGGCAATTCCTACGACGGCAACGCGTGCTCTGGGAATGCCACGGACTCTCGCCCGGAGGGGCTCTGCGGTTAGCCGCACTCAGTCGAGAGTGGCGAGATCTTCCACCGTCACCAAGCCTGAGGACACGGCGTGATCGACCAGCGATTCGCGTCGGCTGCTGGCTCGGCGACCGATGCCCCCTCTGAGCCCGGCGACACCTTCGTCTGCGAGCTTGCGACACAAGTAGTCGAGCTTTCGGTTGAACTTTGTGATGGTCCAGCCGAGACGGTTGGCGACGGCCTGATTCGAGGGGATCTGTGACCCGTTGTCCAACAACCGATGCTCACAGAGAGCCGCCAGAAGCTGGAGCTGTTCGCCATTCAGCTCGATCAAGCCGAATTGATTGGTCGACTGCGCCTCGGCGATGACCCGGACAGGCTCGTTCGCCTGTTGGAGGTCGTGTGGCGCCAGGGTGATCATGTAGTTCGCGTTTCCGGCCTTGAAATGAACCTCGGACCCCACCACAATCGCCAGCCGTGTTTTTGGTGCCATCTCGTGGTGGCTGCCTCGTTCTGTGCGAATGTCGAGGTCGACCCAGCTGGACAGGTTGTGCAACCACCAGAGATCGTGGCTGTACCTGAGCTCGCCAACGACACGATGCAGGTAGAGGTTCGACTCATCGACGCAAATGTCCGCGGCCCGTCCGAAAGAAAGCGCATCGCCAGGCGTCAGCTCCCAGGATTCCTCCTCGAAGCGAACCGTGAGCGACATGTACCAAAGGTAAACGAGTCGCGTGGTACGTGTGTAAACACCTCGAGAACCTAAGTGGTTGCATGCCTGCCGAGGGCACTGGCTAGTCGAGGGCCTGTTCGAGGAAGTAGCCGAACCTGGCCACCGGAGCGGGGTCGGCCTCGGCACCGCCTGCCACGATTCCGACCTGCGGGTCTTTCATGGCCCGAGTGATCGAGCCGATCTCTTCCCAGGTTGTGGCGTTGAAGCTGAGCCAGGCTCGGTAAGTACCCGGGCCTGAGGAGGACCTCTCGTGGGTCAAGCTCAACCAGACCGCGGCGGTACCCGGCGGAATGACGGCGGTGGCCGCGATGTCGACCGTTCCGTCAACGGTGTTTTCGAGGTAGATGGCGTCGCCGCCGGAGCATGTTCCTCCGGCAGCGCAGTACCCGCGGGTAAGGGTGATGCTGTTGGTGTCGTTGCCCCGAACTATCAGCCCCGCGTGGTCGAAGTTTCTGACGGGCTGGAACAAGAGGCTCACTTCGATCTCGAATCGCCGAGCGAGTGGCGGACGCAGCAACTCTTGGTCAAGGTCTGGTGTTGCGGAAGCTTGGATCGACAACAGTCCTCTGGGAGTACCCAGGGACCGAAGTGCAGGATCTCCGCTTGCCCATGTCCACCCGGGTTCCAGGCTTCCGGCGAACTCGTCCAGGAATTCGCAGAACGACAGCTTGTCGGTATGTGACGTGTCAGAAGCCGGGCCACCGACACAATCGTCGAAACCCACACCTCCGTTCAGTTCGTCGTCACCAAGATCGCCGCGTAGCGCGTCATTGCCGCTATCGCCGTAGAGGATGTCGTCCCCGCTACCTCCCTTGACTGTGTCGCTGCCTCCGCCGCCACCCATCTCATCGGCTCCGGCGTTGCCGAAGAGCGTGTCGGAATGACGGCCACCAGCGATGATGTCGCCACCACCTCCGCCTCTGATGGTGTCTCGCCCAGGGCCTCCATCGATGACGTCGTGGCCGCCGCCGCCCCAGATCTTGTCGGCCCCACCGTTGCCCAACACCAAGTCGGCGCCCGGACCACCACGAATCAGATCGGCGCCCTTTTTTGCGCAGATGATGTCTCGCCCACCCCGTCCACGGATGTCGTCGGGCCCGTTGGTCCCCACGATTACGTCGGGACCGGATGTGCCGACGGTGGTGACACCCGGCTTGGCGACGATCGTTG
>JBPCTU010000555.1:0-7903 GCA_051011515.1 Acidimicrobiales bacterium | reverse complement strand
GGTGACATGATCATCAGCGGCGGCGAAAACGTGTATCCGAAAGAGGTAGAGCTGTGTCTGGACTCGGCCCCCGGAATCGTCGAGTCTGCGGTCGTGGGAGCCGAAGATGACGACTTGGGCGAAGAGGTGGTCGCATTCATCGTCGCAAGCTCCGCTCTGGACCTCGACCTGGTCCGATCACACCTGCAAGCGTCGCTCGCTCGTTTCAAGCATCCTCGGCGATACGAGGTCGTTCAAGACCTCCCCAGAAACGCTATGGGGAAAGTCCAGAAGAGCCAGCTCAGAGCTCAACTGCACCCGTAGGTGATAGACGGCGGGGACAGTCGGCGCGAGAAGCCGTCACGTTCGGCCGGGGGGAGACCCAACACCGACCCGAAAGTAGGTACCGGACCCCTCGGCCCGATAACCCTCATCCGAGGCAGGAACCCATACCGCCGTTCCGGCTGTAGCCGAGAGCTCGCTGGCTGAGGGGCCGAAGAAGGCCACGGACCCTTCGGCGACCATCAAGATCTCGGGCCCACGGAGCGAGAAGTCGAGATCAGCAGGGGCCTGCACTCTGGTGACCGAGAACTCGGGGGCCGGGACCTCGAACTCGTACACCGGGCCAGAAGGTGTCTGCACAGGAGCCGGCTCCGGACTCGTTCTGACGATCGCCAGCAGCTCACCGACGTGGACCGGCTTCTGGGACAGACCGGCGCGAACCACGTTGTCGCTGCTGGCCATGACCTCGACTCCTGCACCGGACAAGTACGAGTGCAGGGTGCCGGAACCCAGGTACAAAGCCTGCCCGGGCTGCATGACTACGTGGTTCAGCAGAAGTGACGCGACCGCCGCCGGGTCACCTGCATGAAGCCGGTGCATCTCGGAGATCCAGCGAAGCTCTCGATCCCAAGCGGATCCGGAGGGCACTTGTGCCGCGGCCTCAACAACAGCCGGTACCAGGCTTGCAGCCTTGTCGGAGTCGAGGGCCAATGTGAGCGCCGCACGCAGTACATCGTCGTCCGAACCACCTGAGACCAACGTAGCCTGCAACTCGTCGAGGGCGCCGCCCCCCAGAGCGTCGAAGAGTTCCCTGCTCTCGTCGACCGGTTTGAACCCGCATTTCGCCTCGAAGACGGTCAGCGCACATATGAGCTCTGGTTTGTGGCTTCGGTCTCGGTAGACGCTCTGCGGGCTGCCGAGCGGCACTCCGGACGCCCGCTCGCGCTCGAAACCGGCAGCAGCCTGTTGCGGCGAGGGATGCGCCTGCAGCGACAGCGGCTGAGCTGCTGCCAGAAACTTCGCCAAGAACGGCAGAGTCCCGAATTCTGCAGCGACTTCCGCCCCGAGCATGCCGACAGGATCCGCGGCGATCGCCTCATCCAGCGGCGCTCCTCCTTCGAGGTCGCTGGGGCAGTTCTCGTGCGCACCTGCCCACAGTTCCGCTTCGGGACGACCCGACGGGCTCCGTTGCTGTAGGGATGCAATGAAGTTCTTGTCTCCCCAGTCGTAGTACTGGAGCTTGGTTTCCAGTCGCCTCACGCTTCGCCGATCGGTCGATCGCTCGTCTGTGCGCCCACCATTGTCCACCACCACGCGAGCCGACCAACAATCCGCCGCGCGGACACCGGAAACCCGCAATCATGGTCACATGTCGAGAGACGCATTCGCCCTTGGAGAGGAAATCAGCGACTACGTCGCGGCCAGCTCGTTGGCGCCCGACGACGTGCAGGCAGAACTGATCAACGAAACTGCCCAACTCGGCGGTCCCTCCCAAATGCAGATCGGTTCGGCCCAAGGCGCTTTCCTGGAGGCTCTGGTCGGTGCGATCCGCCCTCGTTTCGCCATCGAGATCGGGACATTCACCGGCTACAGCTCAATCTGTATTGCCCGAGGGTTGGCTCCGGATGGGAAGCTCCTTTGTTGTGACATCAGCCAAGAGTGGACAGACGTTGCCCGTCGCTACTGGGACCGTGCCGGAGTAGCCGACGCCATTGATCTGCGAATTGGGTCGGCCAACGACACCTTGGCGTCGCTCGATCCAAACCAGACTGTCGACTTTGCCTTTATTGACGCTGACAAGACCGGCTACTTGGGCTATTACGAGACCCTGCTACCCAGGCTCGCCGATGGGGGCGTCATCGCCGTCGACAACACTCTCTGGGGCGGCGCAGTGCTGGACCAAAGCGACACGACACCGGACACAGTCGCCATACGAGACTTCAATACGAAGGTGTCGGCCGACCCCCGCGTCGTGACCGCGCTTACTCCGATCGGCGATGGGCTGACGATCATCCGCAAGCGCTGAACCCACCAACCAGGGGTCAGGTGCTGCGTCGCCGTCGACGGCTTCTGCGGTGGTCGCGGTCAACGGTTGTTCTCTGGACCGGTTCGGGCGGCGGCTCGGTTACTTGCACCTCACCCGACAGCACGGCCTTGATCATCGCGATGTGCTCCGGAGTCGAACCGCAGCACCCCCCGATGATCTCTACGCCGGCGCTGTGGACTCGGTGAGCGTGAGCGGCCAGGACCTCGGGCGTCGCGTCGTAGTGCAACTCTGTGCCGTGCCACTCGGGGATGCCGGCGTTCGCTTTCGACACGACCGAGAGAGGAGCCATGAGTTCTCTGATCTCGCGCACAACGGCTTCGGTGTCGGCGATGTTGTTCCCACAGTTCGCTCCGATGGCCACAAGCCCCGCATCAGCCATACGCCCCGCTACATCGGTCGGACCGACGCCCATCATCGTCCGTCCAGCCGTGTCGAAGCTCATCGTGGCCACGATCGGAAGGTCACTTCCCTTCCTCGCACCAGCAACGGCAGCTGTCAACTCATTGAGATCGCTCATCGTCTCGAGCCACAGGAGGTCAGCGCCGCCATCGGTCAAGCCCACTGCCTGAGCCTCGAACGCACTTTCCGCGTCGTCGGGTGTCAGCGCACCGAGCGGCTCGATGAGTTCGCCTGTAGGGCCCATCGAACCAGCAACCAGGACCGTCCGGTCAACCGCATCTGCCGCTTGCCGTGCAACGCTCGCCGCCGCAGCGCTGAACTCGCGCACGCGGGATTCGAGGCCATGGAGCGCCAGTCTGTAGCGGGTGCCACCGAACGAGTTCGTCAACACGACATCGCTCCCAGCTGCGATGTATCCATCGTGGATTCGTTTGACCCTCTCGGGGTGTTCGACATTCCATCGCTCCGGCGGGTCGCCCGACGTCAACCCAGCGGCAAACAATTGCGTTCCCATCGCTCCGTCCAGGACGACGTATCCCTGCTCGCCGAGCAACTTGTTCAAGGGGTCGGTCACGGCTTCCTTTGTAGCGCCGCAAGCAGTGAAGCCCCCACATGGTTGCGAGATCTGTGTTCCGGGCGCTCCGCTGCGCGCCGCCCTGGCCGAACGTTTTGGGCCAGGCGCTAGGGGCTTGCAACCTCGGCCAACGTGGCGAGGAAGCGGTCGTTTTCGTCGCTCGTGCCGACCGTCACGCGAATACCTTCGTTCGGGAATGGACGCACAACGACACCCAGGCGCTCCAGGCCGAGAGCTACGTCATCGGAACGGTCGCGGAGGGCTACGTACACGAAGTTGGCCTGGCTGCTCGGCACGTCCCAGCCACTCGCCACCAGCGCATCGCTCACACGTTCCCTCTCAGCGACGATTACGGCGACGCGGGCCCGAATCTCCTCGATTGCGTCAATAGCCGCCAGGGCTGCAGCTTGGGCGACGCCGTTGACTCCGAAAGGCACGAGGGTCTTGTCGATCGCCGTGATCACCTCGTCATGGCCGATCGCATATCCCAGCCTGATTCCCGCCATCCCGTGAGCCTTGGAGAAGGTTCGCAGGACCAAGACATTCGGGCAGCAGGGGACTAGGTCTTCTACTGGGTCACCCAACGCTGAGTCGACGAACTCACGATACGCCTCGTCGATCACGACGATTGTCGATTCGGGCACACCGGCCAGGAACGTCGCCAGGTCGCCCGTCGGAAGAGCAGTCCCAGTGGGGTTGTTCGGGTTCGCGAGCAACACCAGCTTCGTCTTGTCGGTGATCGCATCGGCGACCGACCCAAGATCGAACGCGTGCTCCGCGGTGAGGGGTGTTGTCACCGCCACGCCCGCAGCGAGCTGAGTGAAGACCGGGTACACCTCGAATGACCTCCACGGATACACCACCTCGTCACCGGGATCGACGTATGTCAAGACGAGTTGCTGCAGAAGCCCGACCGACCCACACCCCACCGTCAACATCTCGACATCGACGTTCAGCCACTGCGCGAGGCGCTGCCGCAGGGCTGTCGCTCGATGATCGGCATAACGGTTGGCCTCAACGCCATATCTTGCGACCGCTGCGACTACCGGATCGACCGGTGGCAGTGGATTCTCGTTCGAGGCCAACTTGATCGCGTCGACGATGCCATGTTCGGCCTCCGCTTGAGACGCAGACTTGCCGGGCCTGTAGGCGGGCAGAGCATCGACGGCGGACCTGGGGCGTCCGATTGTCACTGGGGCCACCTCCTCACCTGGGTCCAGCCACGGCCGAAGCATACGGGCTCAAACCGATGCGCCACCGATCGAAGTACCGGCCGATCGTTGCCCTCATCGCCACCTGCGCCAGGCCGATAGATCTCCGATCACCAATGCGACTCACACCTGAACGAGGATTCGTTCTCTTCCTGTTCGCCCTTGCCGCAGCCCTGTCGGTGGCCACCGCCACCGACCCCGACCTGTGGTGGCACCTGCGCACCGGCGAACTGATCCTGAACGACGGAATTCCGACCGAGGATGTCTTCTCGTTCACGGTCGCCGGCACCGACTGGGTAGCCCACGAATGGGGGTCTCAAGTCCTGTTGTGGGGACTCTGGCAGGCCGGCGGAGCAACAGCATTGATCGTGACGTTCACAGCGCTCGTCACCGCCACCTTTGTCATGGCCTATCGGACCAGCCGTGCCAGGCCGGTCATCACGGCGTCGGTAGTCGTGCTTGCAGCTGCGGCGGCGCGGATTGCAACGGCGCCCCGACCGCAGATGTTCAACCTGGCGCTGCTCGCTGGACTGATCCTATTGTTCGAAAAGGTCCGCTCAGGGTCGGTTCCGGCACGCTGGGTTTGGGTAGCAGTGCCGCTCGTTGCGGTCTGGGCGAACCTGCATTCCGGCTACCTACTCGGCGTTGTGACGATCGCCGTATACGCCCTCGGCGAACGCGCCGAACGAGCCAGTGGCGGACGACCCATGCCCACCATCGCCGTTCGACAACTGCCCTGGGTCGCCGCTGCCTCATTAGGTGCAGCGGTCATCAACCCCAGCGGCCCAGCGCTGTGGACTTACCCAATCGAAACCTTGCGGTCTCCGGCCATGCGCACCTACATCCGCGAGTGGCACTCGCCCGACTTCCATTCCAGCTGGTTCTGGCCATTTGGCCTGCTGCTCTTGTTGGCTGCCGGCAGCATGCTCGCGAGCCCAAGACGGCCCGGCTGGACCCAACTCATGCTGATCTCAGGAACAGCTGTTGCGAGTTTGCAGTCCATGCGACACATCCCGCTGTTCGCGGTAGTGGCTGTACCGATCGTGGCCGAGCAGCTCGAGGTCGCACTCGATGCACATCGCGCCAAACGCGCGACTCGGTCAGGGTTTGGTTCGCCACGCATCGTTGCTGCGTTGAGCACCGCTCTGGGGGCTGTTGTCGTATTGATGATCACCTCGGCCGCCATCTCGAACAACGACGACGCAGTCGCGGGCTTCTACCCGGTGGACGCCGTCGACGTCCTCCTCGACAGCGAGCTCGCGGACCAACCCGGCTACAACGCGTACGGCTGGGGCGGCTACCTGATCTGGCGTGACGTCCCCGTCTTCATCGACGGGCGCGCCGATGTCTACGGCGATGAGTTCATGTACCTGTACTTCCAGGCCGAAGACGCCGAGCCCGGCTGGCGCGAACCGCTGGATCAGTTCGATATCCAGTGGGTGCTGCTGCCCCCCGACGCCGACTTGGGCGTGGTCCTGGACGAGGCGAGCGACTGGACCTCGATCTACGAAGACGGTACCGCTGAGATATTCGCCAGATGCCGGCACGCCTGCCCAGTAGTCGGCTAGCCGTCAACTGACGCCTCTGTCACTGACGTCGACATTCGCCGGAATCCACCGCAGCTGCGTTTTGTCGGGCCAGGAAACGCTCGACCTCGATGGCCGATACGGCGTACGCAACGTCCTGTTTACCCCTCGATGACGAGAACACGATGCCCACCACGTTCCCGGCCAAGTCGACCACTGCCCCGCCGGAATCGCCTGCGTCGATATCGGCTTGAAGCTCGAGGCCGCGTCGCAGATAGGTCCCCTGTCCATAGATGTCCCCCGACCGGATGTTGATGGTCCGCTCTACCGATGCCATCTGGACTTCGATCGATTCACTGCTGCGAACAAATGCGACCACCTCGGTGCCCCCAGTAGGAGCACCCGTCTCGAGTGGCGCACTCTCGAGACCATCAACCTCGAGTAGGGCCAAGTCCAGCTCTGGATCGATACCGGCCAGTCGCGCGTCATGGGCTGTACCCGAGGCGTCGACCACCATCAACTCGTCAGATCCCGCCACGACGTGGGCGTTCGTAACCACGCCTTCCCGCAGCACAACCCCCGACCCTGAGTTCTCGAACCGGCAACCAATGGCTGAAATCAGAACTGTCGAAGGTCGAGCGGATTCGACGACCTCGTCCGCTGTCAAGACCGGCTGAGAGTCCTCGGGCAGTGTCAGAGCCAGAGAAACCGCCATACCGAACAGGGCCAGAACGGCGACGACCGGCGCAATAGTGCCGGTTAACCGCGGAGTGTCGGCCACATCAGAAAGGTACCCGGACACGACGCGAACTCACGCTCGCGGTCGGCCAGGTGATCACGGACTTCTAACCGAACTCTTGATTTGTTCGCCTCTCATATTTACCTGGGCCCGCCATCTTGGACCCATCCCCCAACCCCCACTTTGATGGAGAAAGGCAACCAAATGCGAAAGCTAGTCGCCTCGACCACGATCGCCGCCTCGGTACTCGGCGGTGGCGCAGCTGCCCTAACACTGGCTCCAACCGGCGCTAGTGCCCAGGACAGCGATGCTCCGACTGAGACCGCCCCGGCTACCCAGTCCGCCCCTGCCGACACGACGGCCGGGTCCAGGCTGTCAGATGTCCTGGACAGCCTCGTCGAGGACGGAACCCTCGATCAGGACCAACGCGACGCAGTGGAGACGGCTCTGCGGGAAGCCCGTCCGGACCGCGAGGCCATACACCGCCACAGTCACCGCGGCCCCGGCCGCATCCTCAACGGCGCGGTGTTGGAAGACCTCGGACTCGAACCTCAGGATGTTCGCGAAGGACTCATGAACGGCCAGACACTCGGGGAGATCGCCGAAGCAAACGGCTCGAGCGCCGATGCGCTGATCGACGCCGTTACCACCCAACTTGACGACCGGCTGGAAAACGCCGTCGCCAGTGGACGCATCGACGAGGCCGAAGCCGACGAACGACGATCCGAGATGGAGTCGCGCATCGAGGAGCTCGTGAACCAACAATTCGAGCGATTCAACCGTGATCCCGGGCGTTTCGGCGCCGACTCGGAGGGTGACGACGACACGGGCGCCTGAGGCCTTGTCGGCGAAAGGAGCCGCAGGGAGCTGGCCACCCCCCGGGGCCCTGCTCCCTGCGGCTTCGGTTCCCGCCGACCTACATCGACCTGTTGCACCCTATCTTCGTGACCCGGCGGGCACTTGACAAGCCAAGCAGCGCGACCCGTTGGGACTAGGGTGCGGAAATGCGCGCTTGGCAGCTCGACGAGCTGGGTGAACCAATCGAACAGCTGACCCTCGCAACGGTCGAGGACCCGGGCGCACCACCACCAGGGTCGGTCAAGGTGGCCATCGAGGCCGTCGGCATCTCGTTCCCCGATGTGCTCC
>JBPCTU010000554.1:0-3043 GCA_051011515.1 Acidimicrobiales bacterium | reverse complement strand
GTCGCTTGCGACGTCCGGACTCGTTTTGTCGATGCAGCCGCCGTCTTCGGTCCCCAGAAGGGGGCGAGCCCAGCTCAGGTGGAGTTTCTTCGCAGGCGACTTGAACGGCTCGTTCAGGACTACCTCTCAGAGCGAGGAGTCGATGTCAGTGACCTCGAGGGCGCGGGCGCAGCAGGTGGGCTGGCTGGGGGACTGGCATCGGTAGGCGCCGAACTGGCCGATGGATTCGACATCGTCGCCGATGCTTGTGGGCTCGACGAGCTGGTTGCCGCCGCCGACCTGGTGCTCACCGGCGAGGGCGCGATCGACCCGACCAGCTTCGACGGCAAAGTTGTCGGCGGCGTGGAAGGAATGTGCGCCGACGCCGGGGTTCCCATGGTGGTGGTTGCCGGGCGCGTCAGCCCGGGTTTCGAACCGGAGGTACCGTTCGTGAGCTTGGTCGAGACCGTTGGGCTGGAGCGGGAGATGTTGGAGCCGATCAATGGAGTGATGGCCGCGACCGTGAGAGCATTGGACCTCGCGCCAACCCTCTCTCCGCCCGAGGCTCGTTGACCGGTGAGGACCTCGATGTGTGGCTTGGCGTGTAGACGGTTACAATTCCGACCATGGCAGTCACCATTCGAGTTCCTACGACACTTCGCACCCTGACCGCGGGCGAGTCGACGGTCGCCGTCGAGCCCGGCTCGGTCGAGAACGTCCTCGGCGAGTTGGAGGCCAAACACCCCGGGTTTGCCGAGCGCCTACTCGATGAGGACGGCAATCTGCGGCGCTTCGTGAACGTGTTCGTCTCCGACGACGACGTCCGGTTCCTCGATGGCTTGGCCACCGAGGTCCCCGAAGGTGAGACGGTTTCGATTGTCCCGGCGGTAGCCGGCGGCTGATCAGCCCAGGGCCGGTTTCGTCGGTCCGGAGAACCGAGTATCGCGATTTCCTAAACATTTCCGCGTCCGATCCGATGGAAGTGCGTCTCCCCCCTTGGCGGCACCCGGATTTCCGGGTGGACAAGTGGCCGGTTCTTCGGAACCGGCCATCCGCCTTTTTCCGGCGCTTCGCTGGATTTCTGCGTGGGTTTTTTGAATCTGGCGCGAACGTCAGTAGCATTTGGCAGTCTCCATAAGAGAGTGCCAATCGGTCTCAGTGGAGGCCGTTCGTGTCTCTCAGCGCTCAGAGCGCACGGAGCATGCCGGATATCTCACGTATGTCACCCCAGGAGGGACGACTCGCAATGGCAAAGATCATCTCGTTCGACGAGGAAGCACGACGAGGCCTTGAAGCGGGCATGAACCAGCTCGCCGATGCTGTCCGCGTCACACTCGGCCCCAAAGGTCGCAACGTCGTTCTGGACAAGAAGTGGGGCGCTCCCACAATAACCAACGATGGAGTTTCGATCGCCAAGGAGATCGAACTCGAGGACCCCTACGAAAGGATCGGGGCCGAGCTCGTCAAAGAGGTCGCCAAGAAGACCGACGACATCGCAGGCGATGGCACAACGACCGCAACCGTGCTGGCGTGGTCGATGGTCCGCGAAGGGCTGAGGAACGTCGCCGCCGGAGCGAACCCGATGTCGCTCAAGAAGGGCATCGAAGCCGGGACGGCTGCTGCCGTCGACGCAATTCACGCTCAATCCGTCGACGTGTCCTCCAACAAGGATCAGATCTCCAATGTCGCCGCAATCTCTGCGGCCGACCCCGAGATCGGCGATCGCATCAGCGAAGCAATCGACAAGGTCGGAAAGGACGGTGTCATCACCGTCGAGGAGTCCCAGACCTTCGGAATGGACATGGACTTCGTCGAAGGTATGCGGTTCGACAAGGGGTACATCTCGCCCTACTTCGTCACCGACGCCGAGCGGATGGAAGCCGTACTCGACGACCCATATATCCTGCTCGTGGGATCGAAGATCTCGGCCGTGCGCGACGTCGTCCCGGTACTCGAGAAGGTGATGCAGGCGGGCAAGCCCATGCTGATCATTGCCGAGGACGTCGAAGGTGAAGCGCTGGCAACCCTGGTGGTCAACAAGATTCGGGGCACGTTCAACTCCGTTTCGGTGAAGGCCCCTGGGTTCGGCGACCGCCGCAAGGCAATGCTCCAGGACATGGCCATCTTGACCGGCGGCCAGGTCATCACCGAAGAGGTAGGCCTCAAGCTGGAGAACACGACCCTTGACCTGCTGGGTTCAGCTCGCAAGATCGTCATCACCAAGGACGAGACCACCATCATCGAAGGTGCCGGCGAGCGCTCAGCCGTCGAAGGCCGCATCGCTCAGATCAAGGCCGAGATCGAGGCCACCGACTCCGACTACGACCGCGAGAAGCTGCAAGAGCGACTGGCGAAGCTGTCCGGTGGCGTTGCCATTCTCAAGGTTGGCGCTGCGACCGAGGTTGAGCTCAAAGAGAAGAAGCACCGCATCGAGGATGCAGTCTCGACTACGAAGGCTGCCATCGAGGAAGGTGTGGTCGCCGGTGGCGGTGTCACCCTGCTCCGTGCTCAGAGTGCGGTTGAAGACGTCGCTGGAAACCTGAAGAACGATGACGAGGCCACTGGCGCTCGGATCGTCGCGAAGGCTCTCGAAGGACCACTTACCCAGATCGCAGTCAACGCCGGCCTCGAGGGCGGCGTGATCGTGGAAAGGGTCCGGGGCCTGAAGGGTTCGAACGGCCTCAACGCAGCGACAGGCGAATACGAGGACCTGGTCAAGGCCGGCATCATCGATGCTGCCAAGGTCACCCGGTCCGCGCTTCAGAACGCTTCGTCCATCGCGGCCCTGTTCCTGACGACGGAAGCCGTGATCGCCGACGCTCCTGAGGAGGGTGGCGCACCAGCTATGCCGGACATGGACTTCTAGCTGAAGCCCCAGAAACCGCTAACGATGGGGCGCCGGTGATGCCGGCGCCCCATCGTCGCGTCTGGTCCACTTTCGTCGAGGCCGCCTGATGGGTAAGGATGGGCCTCATGAATGATGGTCCGCCATTGGATGAGGCACTGGAGTCGTTGGCCTTCCTCCTCGGTACTTGGAAGGGGAAGGGCGCCGGCTCCTATCCAG
>JBPCTU010000553.1:0-5374 GCA_051011515.1 Acidimicrobiales bacterium | reverse complement strand
ATGTCGCCTTCGGCGATGAACCGGGCAGGCGACCCGTCATATGACGGATCGATCTGATCGGCGTTGATCACACCCAACCCGACCAACACATCGGACCAGGTACCCGCGCTGAAGACCTGAATCGTGGTGCCGATCTCGCCGAGGTCGGCGATGCTCTCGGCCTCAGGAATACCCTCGGGGTCCCACATCACGATCTGGGGGTTCATCTCGAGGGGAGCGAGGACCGACAACAACGAGTTCTCTTCGAACCGAAGTATCTGGCTGTCGGTCGATCCATAACCCAACGTAATGGCGTCGTCGGTGGCCATCACCGTCTGTACGGGCTGGCTGCCAATGGCGGGACCACCCGCACGAACCTCGACCTGGATACCCAGGTCTTGGCCACCCAACTGCATGGTGCCCGCAACCGACTTCTGCTCGCCATCGACCTCGTAGTCATCACCGATCAGCTCATAGATCGCGCCATGCTCGGATTCCGGGAACCAATCCGACTGAATGATCATCGGATCAGGACAGACGCCAGCCAAGGACGCGCCGGCCCCACCGTCGTCGCCTCCGTCGTCGCCGGAACCGTCGTCGCCTCCGTCGTCGCCGGAACCGTCGTCGCCTCCGTCGTCTTCGGTGGCGGGTGGATCCTCCGCTGCGGTGTCGTCGTCATCGTCGCCACATGCGGCGGCGATCAGGCCGAAAGCCAGCAACACTGCCAGCAGTTTGAGCCAGTTGTTCTTTCTCATTTCCCCTCCCAAGGGACGATTCCCGAAATCATTTCTCATGTGTTGGTATCAAATCTGTATCTCTGTGTGTTTCTGCGTGGCTCGAACCGTAGAACGGATCTGGTCGAGCCGGGGCGCAGGGCCCCAAGTCATCCTCCTACCGAGCCGGATTCGTGCCACTTGCCTATTGCTCGAGTCTGTATCCAGCCAAAGAGCATGAACACGGTGACACCGAGGACCGACGACATGATCACCGCAGCGATAAGTTGCTCGCCGTCGAGATCGCTCGAGTATCGAAGAATGCGCTGGCCAATACCGGCTTCGCCCTTGCCGAAGAAGAAGTCGCCGACAATTGCACCGATGACCGAGAGGCCCGCTGAGATGCGTAGCCCCGCGAACATGGCGGGAAGCGCGGCGGGAAACATCAGTTTCCTCAACCGCGTCAGTCGGTCAGCCTGGTGGAGCGTGAAGAGATCGTGAGTTCCCCGGTCGGCTGATTGCAGCCCGAACAAGGTGTTCACGATGATGGGGAAGAGTGAAATGATCACGCAAACGATCACGCGAGAGTTGAAGAAGCTGAGTACTGGTACATCCCAGATCGGCTCTCCAGTACCCCACCAGAATGAGATCATCGGCACCAGCGCCAGGATCGGAACCGCCTGCAATGTGACCATGTACGGAAAGATGGCTCGTTCCAGCAACTTGGACTGGCTCATCACAGTTGCCAGGAAGATGCCTAGGACGATCGATATCGAGAGGCCGTAGAGAGCCACTTGGGTGCTCGACCAAAGAGAACGCAGGATCTCGCTGAAGTTGTCCCAATCGAAGAAGCCTTCTTGCAGAACTGCATGTGGTGGCTCCAGCAAGAAGCGTTTTCTCTCGTCCAGCAGTCCGTAGGTGATGGCGTACCAGACGCCCATCACGATGATCCCCAGGACGAGGGGCGGAAGTATCGTCTCGGCAACTCTGCGCTTCTTGGACTTCTGCGGTGCGGCGTGGCCTGATTTGTGGGCCAAGCCGTCATCTGGTCCGAAAGAGACACTACGCCGGGCGGCATCGCGGGTGTCCTTGTCGATGCTGGTCACGCGTGCGACCCCCTGAGGGAAGCGGAGATCTCGCCAGAAAGCCTCGCGAAGTCGGCATCGAACCGGAGGTCAGGGTGTCGGGGGTACTCGAAGGGAATCTCGAATTCGGCGACGATGCGGCCCGGTCGCGCTGACATCACCAGCACTCTGGTACTCATGAACACTGCTTCGCTGATCGAATGGGTGATGAACAAGCCTGCGAATCCCTCGCTCTGGAAGAGCTGCTGGGTTTCGTCGTTGAGGTGCTCCCTCGTGATCTCGTCAACAGCGCCGAAGGGCTCATCGAAGAGAAATACCGGTGGTTTGAGGGTGAGGGTTCGCGCCAACGACGCTCGCATCTTCATGCCGCCCGACAATGACTTGGGGTAATGGTTCTCGAACCCTGACAGTCCGACCAGCTCTATGGCGTCTTGGGCAAGCTGACGCCGTTCGCCCTTGGGAATGCTGTGGAGCTCGGCGAACAACTCGACGTTGGATCGGACGGTGCGCCATTGCAGGAGTGTTGCGTCCTGAAAGACATATCCGATCCGGTCCCGGTCGACGGTGACGGTGCCCGCGGTCTGATCGAGCAGACCAGACGCGATCTTGAGCAAGGTGGACTTGCCGCACCCAGATGGTCCGACCACGGTCACGAACTCGCCACTGTCGACCGTGAACGAGATGTCATGAAGCGCCTCGGTGCCATCGGGGAAGACCATTCCGATGCCATCGAATCCCAGTTTCGCCGTGGCAGTCGACGCCGTCGTTTCGTCGGTGACGCTCAACCCCTACCCCCATCCGTGTTCACGTGGCGATTGCATCGCGCACCTTAGTGGTTGGTCGCGGCGACGGCACACTGTTCATTTTGCTGAACCGTCCCGTCGGCCGCGTGATTCTGTGTCGCCAGGGACGTTCTGACCAGCGCACTAGCATCCCCGGCATGGTGATCGAGATGTTGACCTTCGACGTAGGTGCCGAGGAGCGTGTTAATTGGCTCCAAACAGAAGAACGTGTCTGGAGTCGGTTCCTGGAGCGTCAGGCAGGGTTCATCCGCAAGCAGATGTGGGTCGACCGCGAGGATCCCGGACGAGTTCACGCGCTCATTTGGTGGGAGTCTTACGACCTCTGGAAACAGATCAGCCCGGAGACGGTGGCCGAGATCGACGAGATGATGGGGCCGCTCCTACGTGAATCGACGATGCGGACCTTCGACGTGGTTCGCGAGTGTTGACGCCGACAGATCAGGCGCACCCGCTCGTGTCTTCAAACCTCGGCCAGCACCGCTGCGGCGCCCTCGACGGCCCGCGGCGCGTCGAAACCGGGATCTCGGAGATCTACGAGGTTGACTCCGATGGCGTCAGGTGAGTGGGCCCCCAGCTCGGCTTGCAAGATGTCGGGTAAGTCGGACCAACGGCGTACCGAATCGCGCTCATCGATGTCGCTGGCGCTTTGATACAACGCAACTTGAACTGACGGATCGGTCGATCTGGCATCGGGCACGATCCGCATGTGTTCCTCGGACGTGCAACCCGAGAGGAACAGGCCGTCCGCCAGGCGAGCGCCGGTGCGGGTGAGTTGGGCTCCTCTCGCTCCTACCCAGATCGGAACCGACGCGTCCGGTTGGCGATGGGGCGGAGGCTCATAGCCAGGTGTGGGGGTCCCGGCGAGTACGGCTCGAGCCATCGTGATGGCATCACCGAGGAGCGCCACCGGCCGGTCCGCTCTGAGCTCAAACGGGTCCAGCGATTCGTGGCCGCCGACCCCGAGACCCAGAACGGCTCGGCCATCGCTGAGTTCCTGGATCGTGGCGAGTGTCGCGGCGATTGCTCCGGGATGGCGTAGTAGCGGCGATGTGATGCCAACGCCGAGCCGGATGGTCGAAGTGCGCAGCGCCGCGGCTGCCAGGACGGCCATTGGCTCCCGCGCGACACCTTCGTCCGCAATCCAGACTTCGTCCAGTCCGCACTGCTCGGCGGCGACGACTGCATCGACCAGCGACAGCGCGGGCACGCCGGGGTAGAGCCAGACGCCACGGCGGAAGGTTTGGCGGTCGGGACCGGCACTCATCCGACCATGGTTCTACAGTAAGTCCATGCGCACCGGAATCTTTCTGTTCGGCGGAGTCGAGATGGACGACGCGGGTGCCGGCCCACCTGCGCCAACGGACCGTCGTTTCTCTCAAGAGGCCATGTGGGCGGCAACAGAACGAATCATCGACATGGGTGTGTTGTCCGAACAGCTTGGGTTCGACTCCTACTGGCTAACCGAACACCACTTCCAGTACGAGGGTTACGAGGTCATCCCCAATGGCATCTTGATCGGGGCAATCCTCGCGGAGCGCACGGAGCGCATCAGAATCGGGATGGCGTTCAACATCGTTCCCCAGTGGCATCCGCTCAAACTCGCCGAGGACTTTGCCACGCTCCACAACATCTCGGGTGGGCGCGGCATTCTCGGCGTCGGCCGGGGGACTGTCCCTCGCGAGGCCGAGGTGATGGGTACCAAGATCGGAAGCTTCGACAACCCGGATCAAGCTGCTGCCGACGACTACAACCGCAAGCAGTTCGATGAGGCCATGCAGGTCATCAGGCTTGCGTTGGACAACGAGACGTTCCGTTTCCATGGCGATGTCTACGATTTTCCACCTCCCGGCATCCCAGACCGTGGCGGCTTCGTGGAAGACCTGACGCTCGTCCCGCGGCCACTGCACGAGTACGAGGTGTGGCAAGCCATCACATCGCCGCCGACATTGGAACAGGTCCCGCGTTGGGGTTGGGGGGGCGTGTTCTGGAACAACCACCACTCGTTCGTCAAGATGAGATGGGAGAAGTTCGCCGAGATCTACGAAGCGGAACACGGCCGTTCCCTTGAACGCGGTGAGCATCGCCAGCTGGTGTTGTGTACCTGTGTCGAAGACACCCACGAAGCGGCTCTGGAATCAGTGAGACGCGGCCACGACGAGTTCTGGAAGTTTCTGGGGCCCTATGGGTGGAGCAAGGGATACATGGGGCCTGACGGCAAGCCGGCCGCGCCAGGCTTGATCCCGACCTTGGAGGAGTCGATCGACCAGAGAACGTGGATCGTCGGAACTGCGGAGGAGGTTGCTGAGCAGATCAACTGGTTCGACCAGGAGCTCGGGCTCGAAAACCTTCTCCTCTTCCCGGCAATGCCAGGCGATGCGTACTCGAAGGTCGAGGACCAACTCGCCCGGCTTTCTGCCGACGTGCTCCCACTGCTCTGACCCCAGTGCCGGCGGCGCTGTCGTGCGGCTCTGGGTGGACTCGTAAGGAGCTGCCAGTATGGCGGCGTGGATGCGGCGATCGCGTTGGCAATGGCCGCAGGTGTGGCTTGGGCGCTCAACATCGTCATCGTCCGTTGGGCCCTGGCAAGAACCGGTGCGGATGCTCTGGTAGCCGCGACGGTCGGCGTGGCCATCGCTGCGATCGTGGCAACCACGGCAGCGCTCGTCGCGGGTCACAGCCCGCCGGTTGGGGGAGACCTATGGCGGTTCGCGCTTGTGGGCGCGATCGCGCCGGGGAGTTCCCAAGGATTGTTCGTCGCGTCCATCGGAGCGATCGGTCCATCGCGCGCGTCGGT
>JBPCTU010000552.1:0-3225 GCA_051011515.1 Acidimicrobiales bacterium | reverse complement strand
GGGTTGAACGGTTTGGTCGAGCGGGATCTGAACCTCGAAGTCGCCAAAGCCGCCGAGGTGGAGTTGGGCCGGCGGGGAATCGGCGTCGCTCTCACCCGCACGGCCGATTACGCCACGATCTTGGCGGCCCGAGCTGAATTCGCCGACGCGATTCGTGCCGAGGCGCTGGTTTCCATTCACCACAACGCACCCATGGCTGCGCCGTCGGGCGTGCCCGGCACCGAAATATTCGTGCAATCGACGTCGAGGCAGTCGCGACGGCTGGGGGGTGTTCTGTACGAGCGACTCTTCGAGGGGCTTTCGGTTTTCGACGACGTCGATTGGCAGGCAGCGGAGGACGCCGGCGTTGTCGAGGTCTTGAACACCCGTGGCAGCGACGCCTACGGGATGGTCAGGCGTCCGACAACTCCATCGGTTTTGCTGGAGATCGGCTACCTCGCAAATCCGAGCGAGGAGGCATTGATGGCAACCAGCGAGTACGTGGAGGTTGCTGCGTTCGCGATCGCCGACGGGGTCGAGGACTACTTGGACACTGGCGCTCTTGGTGGTGGGTATGTCGCCGAACCGAGGGTGTTCGACCCTGCTGCTGCTCCCGGAGCATCCCTGTGCGAAGATCCGCCGCTCGAATGACGAGTCGGAACCTCGGGTTAGCCGTGAGTCGGTAGCCAGCCAGGTCGCTCGGTCTCGAACGCGGCGATTTTGTCGACATGTTGGAGGCTGAGTCCGATGTCGTCCAGGCCTTCGAGGAAGCGGTGTTGGGTCGAGTCTTCGAGTGGGAACTCCTCGACGAGGTCCAGCGCCGGAACCTCGATGGTGCGACGCTTGACGTCGATGGTGAGTTCCAACTGGGGCTCGGCTCGAATTGCTTCCAGCAACTGCTCGCCGACTTCGTTGGTCACCTCGACAGGCACGAGTCCGTTCTTGGTCGAGTTGTTGCGGAATATCGGTCCGAAACGAGGCGAAACGACGGCTTCGAAGCCGTACTGCTGGATGGCCCACACCGCGTGCTCGCGTGACGAACCGGTACCGAAGTTCGGACCGGCAACGAGGATGTTGGCGCCGGCATGTGCCTCGTCGTTGAGGACGAAATCCTCGCCATCTCGCCACTCGGAGAAGAGGCCCTTTTCGAAACCGGTGCGCTCGACTCGCTTGAGCCAGTCGCTGGGAATGATCTGATCAGTGTCAACGTCAGAGCGGTCGAGCGGGACAGCCGTTCCCTGGACTATGTGAACTGGTTTCATGTCAGCATCTCCGGGGTCGCGAATCGGCCGGCCACCGCCGTTGCGGCGGCCACTGCCGGCGACACCAAGTGGGTGCGGCCTCCCCGGCCTTGTCGGCCTTCGAAGTTGCGGTTCGAGGTCGACGCGCACCGCTCGCCGGGTTCGAGCTTGTCGGGGTTCATTGCCAGGCACATCGAGCACCCGGGTTCTCTCCAATCGAAGCCGGAAGCCGTGAAGATCTCGTGGAGCCCCTCCGCCTCTGCCTGGACCTTGACCGGCCCCGAGCCGGGGACGACCAGCGTGCGTACTCCGTCGGCCACCCGGCGTCCCTCGGCCACCTGGGCCGCGGCACGTAGATCTTCGATGCGGCTGTTCGTGCAGCTTCCGATGAAGACCGTGTCCACCTCGACATCGGTCATCGGCTGGTTGGCCGACAGGTTCATGTACTCCAGCGCACGCGCCGCCGCTTCACGCTCGGCGGGGTCGGTAAACGAATCCGGATCGGGGACCGAGCTCGACAGCGGGATCACCTGACCAGGGTTGGTCCCCCAAGTGACGTGAGCCTCGATCGCGCCGCCGTCGAGTTCGACTTCTCGGTCGAACGAAGCGTCATCGTCGGTCACGAGTTCGTTCCAAGCCACGACGGCCTCGTCCCATTGTGCGCCCTTAGGTGCGTACTGCA
Source organism: Acidimicrobiales bacterium (assembly GCA_051011515.1). Classification (GTDB taxonomy): domain Bacteria; phylum Actinomycetota; class Acidimicrobiia; order Acidimicrobiales; family UBA8592; genus JBPCTU01. The sequence goes on along the minus strand of JBPCTU010000552.1, from coordinate 1,323 downwards.
GGCCCTCGAGGTAGGCGTAGGTCGTCTCGTCGGGGGCGATCAGTCCCGCCTTGGCGCCGAACTCGATCGACATGTTGCAGACCGTCATTCGGCCTTCCATCGACAGGTTCTCGATGACCGAACCCCTGAACTCGGCAATCGCGCCGATGCCGCCCCCCGTTCCGACCTCTCCGAGTACGGCCAACACGACGTCTTTGGCCGTTGAACCCGGCGGCAGGTCGCCGTTCACGGTGATGGCCATCGTCTCCTGTTTGGCCTGCGGAAGAGTTTGGGTTGCCAGGACATGTTCGACCTCGCTGGTCCCGATACCGAATGCCAATGCCCCGAAGGCTCCGTGGGTGGACGTGTGGCTGTCACCGCATACCACCGTCATCCCGGGCTGGGTGAGGCCAAGCTCCGGCCCGATGACATGAACGATGCCCTGGTTGGGGTCACCCATGGGGTAGTGCCTGATGTCGAACTCGTCGACGTTCGCGCGAAGCGTGTCGACCTGGAGTCTGCTGATCGGGTCCGCGATTGGCACGTCGACATCGATCGTGGGGACGTTGTGATCCTCGGTCGCGACGGTCAGGTCGGGGCGGCGTACAGGGCGCCCCGACAGGCGCAGCCCATCGAAAGCCTGCGGTGAGGTGACCTCGTGGATGAGGTGTAGATCGATGTAGAGCAGATCCGGGTCAGTTCCACCTGACTTGACGACGTGGTTGTCCCAGATTTTCTGACTCAGTGTGCGGCCCACGGGCGCTCCTCTCACGGTGTGGCCCCGTCACGTCGGACTGAGGTGGGCCCAGACTATGCCCCTCCTCCGTACGGCTGAAACCTGACCGAAGCTCGTTCTGGGTCGGGGCAAACTCGCTGAGTCACTCTTCGGGCGGTGGTTCGGGCGTAGGCGGAGGTGGTGGCTCCGGCGTTGGCGGAGGTGGTGGCTCCGGCGTTGGGGTGGGCGGAGGCACAGGGGTTGATGTTGGAGGCACCGCTGTTGGCGTGGGCACTGGTGTGGGTGTGGCGTCCGGCTGCGGGGTGAGCGACGGCGTGGGTGTGTTCGGGACTGATGGCGTGGCCGGCGCATCCTGCCCCCTTGGCGTGGGGAACTCCTGCGGGGAGGACGCGCAGCTGACGATACCGACGGTCGTCGCATCGAAACCCGGCACCTGAGATGACCTGATCCAGAGTTGTAGTGGCGGGGCGTTGGGGTTCCGGAAGGCGAGCCAGGTGCTGTCGGCGGTGCGGCCTGCAATCAAGACAACCGACGGCGCCGGGCTCTCGGAGACCGGTTGTGAATCGCCGGCGCATTCGTAGACGGGAACTACCGGGATGGGTGTGGCC
>JBPCTU010000551.1:0-7871 GCA_051011515.1 Acidimicrobiales bacterium | reverse complement strand
CGGCCGCGGCGCGCGAAGTCGATGCTGGTGACGGTCCACCCATCAGCGGCATTGTCGCCTTCGTCGATCTGACCCTAGGAGACCTGTTGGAGCAGGCGATCGTTGCGCACCGCGACGCCAGCGATGGACGGCTTCGCGGGGTTCGCCACACGACCGGTTGGGACCCTAGCGACGAGATCGTCCAGGGCCATGGCAACCCCTATGAGGGGATCATGGGGTCGGATGAATTTCGCTCGGGACTGCAAGAGGTCGCAGCTGCCGGGCTCACTTTCGAATCGTGGCTGTTCCACCCGCAACTGCCCGAGCTGGCGGCCATGGCCGCCGATATCCCCGAACTCACCGTCGTCATCGGGCATCTCGGCGCCCCCTTGGGTGTAGGCCCATACCGCGAGCACCAAACCGAGGTAGTGGGTGAATGGCAGGCCTCGATGGCCGCGTGTGCTGCCCAGCCGAACGTGGTCGTGAAACTGGGGGGTATCGGGTTGGACATGTTGTTCGGCACGGGGTGGTCCGAGTTGGATCGCCCGCCGGGTTCGGAGGAGGTCGCCGAGTACTGGAGCGACAGAGTCCGGTTCTGTGTCGACACGTTCGGCCCGCATCGGTGCATGTTCGAATCGAACTACCCGATTGACCGCGAGACGCTCCCCTACCCGGTGATCTGGAACGCCTTCCAGATCATGGCGGCTGAATACAGCGCTGCCGAGCAGGACGACCTGTTCTCTGGAACCGCCAAGCGAAGTTTCAGGCTCTAGCCGCGGCCCAGCGGGGTCAGCCGTCCCAAGCCATGCCCGACGATCGACGGTAGAGACTTGGCAACCCCAAGCGGTTGCGAAGCACAGCCGCAGCTTGCCTGCGGATCGGTTCTGCCAGCGTAAAGCGCGCACCCGCGCTCACTTCACGCTGGCAGAACGCGTTGGTAGCTCGAACGCGACCGGGCCGCAGCTTGCGTTGCAGAAGTTGCCTCTGGTGTGAAACGCTCGCGCCGAATCCCATCCGCGCAGCCACACCAGTTGCTGACGCGGCACCAACACAGGAGCTCTCTCCATGGACCTGCAACTGGCTGGCAAGAAGGCCATCGTCACCGGGGGTAGTCGGGGCATCGGCCGCGCCATCACCGAACGGCTCCTCGACGAGGGAGCCATCGTGTCCATCTCGGCGCGCGGCGCCGAGGGTGTAGATGCCGCTGTTGCGGAGTTGTCCGAGCGCGGAACCGTGTACGGCCAAGCCGTGGACGTCGCTGATGGCGACGCTCTCACCTCGTGGGTGGAATCCTCCGCCGAACAAATGGGCGGCCTCGACATCATCGTCGCGAACGCCAGTGGCGGCGGCGCCGGCAAGACGACGGCGGAAGCGTTCCAGCAGACACTAGATGTCGACCTGCTGGGCCTTGTCCGAATGATCGAAGCCGGCGAAGGTCACCTCGAGGCGTCCGGTTCAGGCGCCATCGTCGCGATCTCAACCACTGCTGCACTCGAGCACTTCATGTCTGGGCTCGGCTCCTATCACGCCCTCAAGGCCGGCATGATCAACCTGATCGCTGGATACTCTCAAGCCCTTGGCGGCAAGGGCATACGGGCCAACGTCGTCTCGCCGGGCCCGATCTTCGTAGAAGGCGGAAGCTGGGACAAGATCAAAGACGCTATGCCCGAGCTGTACGAGGGAGCACTCGCCGGCCACCCATCAGGTCGCATCGGAACCGCCGACGAAGTGGCCAACACGGTCGCGTTCCTGGTCAGTCCGGCAGCATCGTGGATCACCGGCAACAACGTCGTGGTCGACGGCGGCTACACCAAACGCGTGAACTTCTGACGACCGCGGCGACTCAGGCAGACGCTTAACAGAGGTCGCGACTGATCGTCATTCGGGGCCCAAGACACCCGCGCGTCTGAACGCGGCCACCTCCGTCATTGAGTAGCCCAGCTCCCCCAAGACCTCATCGGTGTGTTCACCCAACCGCGGGGCGGGCCCGGCGATGATCCGATCGCCGCCGAACCAACCCACAGGCGGACGTGCTTCCCTGATCAAACCAGCGGGCCCTGACTCATGCACCACGAGACTGTTGTTGTGCACGATCTGGGGGATGTCGGGCACCTCATCCAAGCTGGCAACCGCAGCCCCGGGCACGTCGTGCTCGCGCATACGCGACAGGCACTCCTCAGTCGTCATCGCGCCGATGGCTTCGGTGAACGCGTCCGACAACTCGGCTGAATGTTGTTCACGCAGCTCGAAGGTCGCGAAGCGGGGATCGTCGGCCCACGCCGGGTTGAACGTTTCGCACAGTCCAGGCCAGGTCCTATTGCCTGTTATGACCAACGCGATGAATCCGTCGGTAGTGGCACGAACCTCGTACGCGGCCGAGAAGTGTGGCGCGTGAGTCACACCGTCGTCGCCCTGCATAGCCCGGTCCATCATCCCGTCGGGCCAGAAGAACCAGAGCCCCACGTCCAACATCGAGACCTCGAGGTGTTGACCACCTAGCCCGCGCTCTCGCTGGAACAGCGCCGCCGTCACCGCCTGGCTGACTGTGAGGGCTGTCACCTTGTCTATGACGAACTGGCGAGTCAGCGTGGGCCCGCCCTCGTGGTCGACCTGCAGCGCCGCGATCCCTGTCATAGCCTGGATCACGTAGTCGTAGACCTTCTCTTCAGCTCGGGGTCCGGACCCCCCAAACCCCGAGACCGAAACGTAGATCAGCTCGGGATTCTCTCCTCGAAGCTGTTTCTCCCCGATGCCCATTCGTTCGGCTGTGCCTGGCCGGAAGTTCTGAATGAACACGTCGGCCTGCGAACCCAAACGTTGAACGATCTCCCGGCCTCGGCGGTCCTTCGTATTGACTGCGATCGAACGCTTGCCGCGGTTGAAACCGTGGAAGGCAGCGCTGGTGTCAACCCGGCGAGTTCCCAGTTGTCGAAGTCGGTCACCGACGCCGTCCGCCATTTCGACCTTGACGACATCGGCCCCCTGTTCGGCCAGGACCATGCCGGCCATGGGGCCAGCGATCATCTGGGCGGCTTCCACGACGCGAATACGCTCGAACGGCCGCTTCTGGTCGCTCATGGTCCCGATGACTCAACCCCTGCCGCTGCCTCACGCGAGCGGCCTCGACGGTCCGCGCAGCCCATCACGGCTCGAACGGGATCAGTCGACATGAGTTTGACTGTGGCCCGCCGGTGAGTTGGCGAACAATGCGGCGCTGTCGAATCCGATCCGCTGATCGGGCACGATCTCGATCGCAATTCGACCAGCGGAATTGTTGAGGTGCTCCGCGAATGCCTCCGCCTGTTCGGCACTATTCGGACGGACCGCGTGAGCAAGTTCGTTGTTCATCCACAGGTTGGTGGTCTCGTCATCGTGGATGATCGCGGTGCCCTTGTATGTGACCGCCATGCTCCGGCCGATGCTGGTCCCTCGGCTCGAGATCGCGATCGCGACCCGAGGGCGCTTCTGAATCGCTTTGATCCGCTTACGGACCCGGGTGCAGGTCACCCACACGGCTCCCTTGCGGAAGACGTAGTTCATGATCACGCCAACGGGTTCACCGTTGCTGTTTGTCCACATGAAGGTGCACTCGGTCTGCTTCTCCACGAGTAGACGCTCGTCGGCGTCCGCCAGCCGATATGGACGAACGTCTTCGTAGTCATCCACATACTCGTCGCCGCTCATGTGCTCCTCCGACCCCGCGGACGTGTGACACCTTGGGCTCGATTGGCCAAGTTACCAGTCATTCAGACTCCGCCCAGAGGTGTAGACGCCACTGAGAGGCTGGCCCTCCGGACAAGACGCCGGTGACAGCAACGAGGCCGCGCCAGCGGTAGGTTCAAGCGTCGAACGAACGAAGAGGAGCGCTGCGGTGAGCGAAGGCAACGAAGACCTCCCCCTTTCCCCTGACGAAGACGTCGCCAAGGTAATGACCGGCGGCGTCCCGATGGGGCGGTGGAAGGAGGGCCAACTGTTCGATGGCATCTCCCCCACCCCGGGCCTGTTGAGCGCGGCCCAGTGGTTCCCGAAGACCGAGAAGCTCGGCCCAGATGAGATGCGCATCATCTTCATGGGGACCTCGCCGATGATCAGGCCGGGCCAGATGAACACATCGGTCTTCGTCCAGCTCGGCAACGGCGAGAACTTCGTGTTCGACATCGGCGAAGGCTCAATCGCCAACTACCTTGCGGGCGGCTTTGCCCTCAACGAGCTCGACAAGATCTTCATCACCCACCTGCACGTCGACCACTTCGGGTCGTTGCCCTACCTGTACATGTTTGGCGGCTGGGCCGGTCGATGGCATCAACCGCTGCAGGTCTACGGCCCATCGGGACGGACCCCCGAAGACGGCACAGCTCACATGATCGACGGCATGAAGCAGATGTTGCACTGGCACCGCGACGCCTTCAGCATCTTCCCGGTCGGGCAGGCCTGGGACATCGACGTCCATGAGTTCGACTTCCGTGACAACGGCGGAATCATCTACGACAAAGACGGCGTGACCGTTCGACACTGGGAACGGAGCCATGCCAAGGACGGCGCTTCCGGGTACCGACTCGATTGGAACGGACTCAGCGTCGTCTGGACAGGCGATGGCCGACCGAACCGAAACGACATCGAGTGGGCCAAGGGTTGCGATGTCTACATCACCGAGACACAAGCGTCGTTGATGTCGATCAGCTCGGGTGTTGCCGGTGTACCTCCGGTCGTTGGACGCTTCACCATTGATGCCCATCACACCCCGGCCTATGCCGCCGGCTATATGGCCAACCTCATCGAACCTCGCCTGTTGATGACGACTCACGTGGACTTCGACCCGTACCAGAACGACGAGACGGTGGTCGAAATCAGGGAACACTGGAAAGGCCCATTCCATCTCGCCGCACCGGACGGCATCGTCGTCAACGTCACCAAGGACGACATCTGGATCCGCGAGGGCATTCTTCCGGACTACCCCAACAACCGATCACCGCAACAGGACTTCTCCTCTGGCCGTTTCGTGATCCCCGCTCCGGGCACCACCAGGGCAGAGATCCAGAATCAGGCCATTCGGGACTCCGAGGTCGACCCCGCCGAGTACTACCCCGAGGGGTATCACCCGGAACTGTTGCCCGACTGGCCGCTCGACGGCCCCTTCGTGGTGCCCGTGGACAAACTACCGCCAGGCCTGTTGGCAACCATGGGCGAGCACTGGCGCAACAAAGAGGATTACAAGGCCGAGGTCACTCGGCGTGAGGCCGAAGGCGACGGCGGCTGACCAAAGGTGCCCGACGACGACCTCACCTGGTTATTTGGCCCCGAAGACTCCGACCAAAATCGCGCTCAGGCGACACCGGTCACGGTGCTTACGGGTTTCTTGGGCGCGGGCAAGACCACACTCGTCAACCGGATCCTGGCCGAGGATCATGGTCTGCGGATCGCTGTGCTGGTGAACGATTTTGGTGAAATCGACATCGACTCCGAACTGATCGTCGGCGTCGAATCAGGCACCGTGAGCTTGGCCAATGGTTGTGTCTGTTGCGAGGTCCGCGATGACTTGATCGGGGCCATCGACTCTGTCCTCCGAAGCGATGTGGAGATTGATGCCATCGTGTTGGAGGCGAGCGGCGTGGCCGAACCGCCGGGCATCGCCCGCACCTTCACCGCTCCCGAATATCGCGGCCGTCTCCGGCTCGACGGAATCGTGGCTGTCGTCGATGCCGAACAGCTTCCGGCCCAGACCGAAGACCCGACGACGAGAGATCTGGTGTATGCGCAGATCGGATTCTCCGACCTTGTGGTCCTCAACAAGATCGATCTCGCCAATCATGCCGAGGTCGACAAGGTCCGCTCCTTCATCCTCGAACGCCTCGAGTCGGTGAGGATCATCGAATCCGCATACGCCGATGTGCCCTTCGAAGTCCTGGTGGGCACTCGACCACCGGAAGGAAGCTCGCATCGCGTGGGCGAGTCCGACAGCCACTACCACCCGGCACACGAACATCACGGGCATGGCTTCACGAGCTGGATCTACCGCAGAGAGGATCTGTTCGACCTCGTCGCGCTACAAAGGGCGATCGCCGACCTACCGCGCTCGATCTACCGCATCAAAGGGTTCATCGGCAGTCACGATGACCGCGAGCACCGGCACCTTCTTCAAGCGGTCGGGATGCGTTGTGACATTCAGCCATTCGACGAGTGGGGAGATCGCCCAGCGGTGACTGAACTCGTGGTCATCGCTGATTCCGCTGCCACCGATAGCAGCGCCGTTGAAGCGCGACTCGACGCCTGCTTGATCGACCGCTAGCTCGCTGTCGATCAACGCCAGTCGATGCCATCGAGCGCGCTGCTGAGGCTCCGGTTTGCAGAGAGGGACGGGCACGTTTCCTACGAGTTGACTGCAATCGCGGTGACGGCAACGACCACGACCCCAAACACCGTCTGCTGAACTCCGATCACGACGGCACGTTTCACCGGTCCTCGCAACGCAACGATGTTGAAGACCGCAATCGCCGCTATTGCCAGGACCGGGGCCACCGGGATGGAATCCAGTATCCACGCCACTACGACGGCGACGACGGCCAATAGTTGGGCGACATCGCTGTGCCACCGGGCCACCGAGCGGCCGTGGGCCCTGAAGACCTGGAGCCGTGCATAGGGGATCGCTGCTCCGGCGCGAGCCGACACCACAACCCAAAGCCCCATTGCCAGTTCCGCCGTCTCGCCACCCACCAATGCGATGGAGGCGACGACCGATCCAATCCCAATGGTGCCTGCCAGCTCGGGGACGAGCCGGCGGCTCCGGGATCTCATGTCGAACCACAACTCCGTTGCGACCAACGGCGCCGCAACAGCAAGTGGCACCCAGAACCAGGCGCTTGCCGATCCGACTGCGGCGAAAACCGCCAATACCGCAACAACCAACAACTCGCCGACGACGATCCGCGAGGCGACACGGGTTCGGTCCAACCACCGCTGGCGCCGTCGATCCACGAGGACAACCTTCAACGGGGTGCGCGCTATGAAGGCCAGCACCGCCGCCAACCCCAATGCCAGCCCGGACCACGACCACGCCACGAGTAGGCCCAGCACCACCGGCTCGGCGGTAAGGCTCCAGCCCCCATGTTCGGAGGGCAGCGCCACCTGACGCCACATCGCCTTCGTCTGAGGGCCCACCCCTGCTACACCGTCAGCACTGATCATCTGGGTCACCCCGCCTCGGCCACTGGCGTCGTGTCGAACTCGTCAGGTGTTCAGCGTCACGAACTCAACCACGGAATGCCAAATGCACACTACCGGCCTACCGGCGGCCCGATTCAGAACTTGCCGTTCTCGTTGAGCCATTCGGAGCGCGGCGGGATGGACTCGATCGAGTCCCAATGCTCAACGATGCTGTTGGCTTCGACTCGGTACAGGTCGTAGATCGCTACATCAGCTCCGTCCCTGCGTCCCTCGCTGGCGCACAAGACGAAGTTGCCCTCCGCCAGGACTCGATGCAGCCTCGCGTAGGTAAGCACGGGCTCCCCCGCGTCAGCCTGTGCCACAAGGAATGCGGCCAGGACGTCCACACCATCAGACCGGTGCGGGTTGTGTTCGACATACCCACGCGATCCCCCGACAAAGTCGCGGAGTCGGTCTACCTGGCGACCCAAGAGGATCTCGACCGCGAACGACTCGACCAGCGAGCGATTGGCCTCGGTGCGCTCCAGGTCCGTGATCTCAACCGGCCCATCGAGCATCGTGTGACCAGACTCATTCGGAGTGTTGTGTTTCAGTTGCAGGTTGTCCCAGTGCTCCACCGCGAAGCCGTCCTCGAAACGGAAGACTTCGAACCCTGCCGCCACCTCGGCGAAGTCGTATTCCACGTGAGCAAAGACGTAGTCGCCATCCTCGAAAACACGAACGATCTGTAC
>JBPCTU010000550.1:0-4949 GCA_051011515.1 Acidimicrobiales bacterium | reverse complement strand
GGCCTGGCCGCCGCTGGAGTGCTGCTCGTCGTCATTGTCGTCGTCGCCGCCTCACAATCGGGCGGGGACGGCGACGAGGATGTCGCCACCAGCCCGAGCGCTACAACAGAAACCACGCCGGTCGCCACCTCCCCACCAACGGTTACTCCCGCGGCCACCATCGATGCGGAGCCAACCCCGACGCCGAGCAGCGAAACGACGCCGACCCCAATCCCCACTCCTACGCCACCGCAAGGGCCCACCGGCCCACCCGGTGGCACTATCTGGCCAGTCGAGGCTTATCAACCATTTGGCGGGTGGCCCTCGGCGCCGGAAGATGCCGCGCAACAGTTCGTCAACAACCTCGGGGGCTGGCTCCTGCCCGTCGGTGACGTGACCTTCCTCGATCCTGTCGACATGCGGGCGCGGGTGAGCCTGCAGGCAACCGGCGAGGACGGAGAACCCTTCGGCGAGGCCGTATCAGTAGAAGTCGCGGGCGGCTTTGACGCCGACGGCGTCCCGAATTGGGGCGTCGTGAGCGCAACCAACGACATGATCCAAATCGACCGAACGACTTGGGCGGGGACCAACTTGAGGCCCGAGGGGCGGGGTTGGGCCTTTGAAGGCGTCATCGACGGTCTATTGGTTGACCCAGCAGGCAACACGGCTGGCAGCGGCTTCGTGATGGGCGGCGGGGTCGAGCTCCTTCCATTGACCGGTTCGATTCCGGCCACACAGAGTCTGCCTGGCCCGGGATTCGCCTTGTTCTACGACATCGGCGGGTTGGGCCTTACCCCGAACTCTCTGACAGTCGTGGCGATCGAGTTGCCAATGGTCGACGAGTCCCAAGACTGCTCAGCGACAGGTTTGGAAGCTCCGGAGCCGGATCCATCGTTGCCCGAACCGGTGGAGGCCACGCGCGTGGCCATTGCACGAGCGGCGCTTAACTGCGATTACGACGGTCTCACCGCGCTTACCAACGACGAGTTCGTCTACAGCTTCGGCGAGCCACCCGGCGGAGATGCCGGCGCGTTCTGGTCGAGCGCCGAAGCAGCCGGTGATGAACCTCTCCGCTTCATGGTCGAGCTGGTCAAGCTACCGGTGACCGTTGACGCCAGCGGATCCCCCGAGTTCTATGTGTGGCCCGAGGCATTCACCATTGCGTGGGAAGACCTCACCGACGAACAACAGGACGACGTCAGAATCCTGTACGACGACGAGGCCATGGACCTGTTCGAACAGTTCGGCAGCTACATCGGCTACCGCCTCGCCATTGACGAGAACGGCGACTGGGTCTTCTTCATCGCCGGCGACTAGACCGATCGGTGATGAACGCAACGGTCGAAATACCGTCCCCAGACGACTGGCACGTCCACCTTCGAGACGACGACATGTTGGGCGCAGTCGTGAAGTACACGGCCACGCGTTTCCGCTACGCGATGGTCATGCCCAACCTCGTCCCGCCGATCACCACCGGAGACGAAGCGGCCAACTATCGAAGCCGCATCATGGCCCAGGTACCCCCAGGCTGTGACGAGTTCTGCCCGCTCATGACCCTGTACTGCACCGCGGGGATGGATCTCGCCGACGTCCGTACCGCTATCGAGAAAGGCCTGGTCAAAGCGGTCAAGTACTACCCCGCGGGGGCGACCACCAATAGTGCGGCCGGGGGCTCCCGACTAGCCGACCACTTGGCGCTGTTCGAACTTCTTGCCGAACTCGATGCTCGGCTGCTGGTACACGCAGAGTCGACGCGGTCCGAGGTCGACGTCTTCGATCGCGAAGCTGCGTTCCTCGACGACGAGCTACTTCCATTGTCGGAGCGGTTGCCAGAGCTCGGAATCACGGTCGAACACATCTCGACCAAAGCAGGCATCGACTTCGTGACACAACATGCCCACGTTGTTGGCTCGATCACCCCGCACCACCTGGCCCGCGACCGTTCAGACCTGCTCGCGAACGGCTTGGCCCCCGACCTGTACTGCAAACCCGTGATCAACTCACCCGCCGACAGAGAGGCTCTCGTCGACGCGGCAACGAGCGGAGATGCCCGCTTCTTCCTCGGTACCGACTCCGCCCCCCACCCAACCACGGCGAAGTACGGTTCACGAGCCAAAGCCGGGGTCTTCAACGCCGCATACGGGCTGGAGGTCGTTGCCGAGGTGTTCTACCAGGTGGGCAGTCTCGAGCTCCTGGGGAACTTCACGTCGGTCAATGGCGCCGAGACTTACGGGTACCCCGTGTCGAACTCACAACTGCGGCTGACGCGAAAGGAGGTGGACGCTGACGTCGCGACATCGATGACGACCCGCAATGGCGACGAGGTGGTTCTGTTTGGGTCCGAGGAAGCTGCGCACTGGAAGATCGACCGGATCGAGTGAGCCAGCGCCAGCCCGGCCACAGGGCCCCTGGTGTGCGAGTGGAGCGCATGGTCCAGGTCGGAAGTGGCGGGGAGAGTGACCCCGCCTCCAGGTAGGGTCGCTGCGGTGACGATCCGCTTCCTCGACTGCACTCTCGACCTGGACCGGCAGGAGATCCACCGAGACGGTCTAGAGGTTGAAGTGGAGCCGCAGGTGTTCGCCGTCCTGCAATACCTCGTGGAGAACAGAGAGCGAGTGGTTCCCAAGACCGAACTCCTCGACAACATCTGGGGAGACCGGTTCGTTTCTGAGGCCGCGCTCAGTAGCCGCATCAGCGCAGCGCGGCGCGCTCTAGGAGACGACGGTCGAGCCCAACGCGTCATAAAGACGGTGCACGGACGAGGGTTCAGGTTCGTTGCCGAAACAACCGAACAAGACAGACCGACACCAGACGACCAAACGCAAGTAGGCGATCTCGAAGCCTCATTGGACAGCCTCGAGAGAGGCATCGGTTTTGCGTTGGCGCTGACAGGCCCACCGGGCTCAGGGAAGAGCAAACTCGTGGAGTCGGCCATAGCGTCCGCTAGAGCACGGGGCATACCCGCGGGCTGTGGCACTTATGCAGCCCTGGGCCGAGGCCACAACCGAGGATTACTCGACTCGTTGGACCAGGTCGTCCAGCTGATGCCGGAGCTGAGTGCCGCACTGCCACAACCCATCTGGGAAGAACTCAGGCGCTGCTTCGCCGGTAAGCCGCCCACGACCAATGCACGACTCTCGTTGGCGATCCGAGAGCTGATCCTCGAGGCGACAGCCAGAGGTCCGGTTCTCATCGCAGTCGACGATCTCGACCACGCATCGACCGAATCGGTTCGGTTGCTGGGCATCCTTCAGACATCAGCGCAGCAACGACCGCTGGGCGTGCTCATCGCCCATGAGCCGGACGCCCACGAACATGGACTTCTCGAGGTAACTCTTGAGGGCCCCGCCAGGACGGATCCTGGATCGCCGCCCGTGCCAAAATCACTAGCCGAACCCTTGAGTCGGCTCGCCGTTGGCGTAGACGTATTCGACCTTGTCCAAGTGCGCGCAGCCACGGGCCTGGACACCGAAGATGTCGACAGGCTCATGGCCCGGGCTCTTGATACCGGGATCCTCGAGCAAGTGGACGAGGGATTCAGGTTCTCCAACGGCGCCCTCGCTGTCGAACTGGCCGATGCCGTGCCGGTATCGGCTCGAGAACGCATTCTCTTCGACAGCGCCACTCGGCTTGCCGAACTTGGCGCGTCACCAGACCAAGTCGCCAGCCAGTACCTTGCGGCAGGCGCTCCCGTCGACGCCGCCCCTCACGCACTCCTGGCTGCGCAGGAAGCCTTGGGGCGTCACGCCTACCTGGAGGCCAGAGCCTGGGTCGAGGCCACATCTGGAGCCGCCCCCCCAGACATCGCCCACCGACTTCGTCTAGTCGAGGCCGACGCGTTAGCGGGATCCGGCGATCCGCAGGCCATCGCCGCGTACCGGAGCGCCATCGAGTCGAGCCCGGTCGACGAAGTGCCCCTGCTGAGAGCGAAGCTCGGGAGGGCAGCGCTGTTGGCTGGAGATACTGCCTCTGCTGTGGAGGCACTCAGCGGGCTCGAGCCCGATGGGGGAACCGCTGACGGCTCGATCTACCTCGTCCGCGGGTTGTTGGCTTATTACCAAGGCGACACCGAGACTGCACAAGAAGACGCACAACGGGCCGCCGACGCTGCGCTCAAACCAGGTGCGTCCGTGCGGCTCATGGATGCAATTACGTTGCAGGGCCTCATCTCCCACGCCAACGGCGAGTGGTTCGACCGACTGCACCGGGAGCTACGGACCAACCCTGGCCACGGGGACCACCTGAGCACGTTCTTCGACGCTCACCTCTGCGTCGCCGAGTACATGCTCTACGGCCAGATCCCGTACGACGAGGTCGTCGGAATGGCCGCATCATTGCGCGAGGAAGCGGAGAAGGCAGGCGCAGTTCCCGCCCGAGCATTCGCCGCGGCTGTTTCGGGCGAGGCAGAGTTGCTTGCGGGCAATCTCGACGAGGCCCGCCACGACCTGGAAGAGGCCTTTCGGCTCCACGAAGAAATGGGCGCGTCGACCGGGACAGCGCACACACTCCAACGGCTCGCCGAGCTAGAGCTCGCGCTCGGCAACCGAACCGAGGCGCAAGTACTGGCGCGACGGTCGCTGGCAGCTGGACGCTGGTCTCCGCTGGCTCAGCACCTGGTGCAACGCGCGTATGGAACGCTCATTGCTGCCGGCAGCAACGTCGAAGCGGCATTGGCCGCCGCAATCGAAGCCGACCAGGACTTGGACGCGACCTCCCAGTGCCCGGTGTGTGACGTCATGGTTTACGTCCCCATGACCATGGCCTATGCCGACGCCGGAGAACTCGAACGCGCCTCAGCCGCACTGCTCAAGGCTGAGGCCAGCGCCTCCTTCTGGCGAGGCAGTGGTTGGCCTGCGGCAATTGGTGAAGCCAAAGCAGCGATAGCCAGGGCGAACGGCGACATCGAGGCAGCGAGGGATCTGCTGACCGGGGCAATCGCCCAATTCGAAGGGGTCGGACAGGTGCTCGAC